>JALEHC010000538.1 GCA_022763215.1 Saprospiraceae bacterium | reverse complement strand
TTTGATAATGGTGGTACTATGTGTGATTTCTCAACAGAGGAAGACGATGACGCTATGTTTGCACTACCTGCAACATGGACGCTTAGTGGTGACAAAATTACCATCACAGATGCAGATGGCGAAACCAACACGGCTACCATTAAAACCTTGAATTCTTCAACCTTGGTAGTGGAATCAAGAGATATGTTTGAAGACGATGACTTGATGTTGTCTTCAGATGAAGAAGTTGTTTTTACGATCACTTTTTCAGCGAAGTAAATCAAACCTCGTTTTTAGGCCTTCACGCCACTCGGCGGACGGGCTCAGCCAAAAAAAAAGCCGCTCGATTAGTTCGGGCGGCTTTCTTTTTTATGCTTAGTCCTGCAATTTTACAAGAATAACTGTCTCATATTCACGCGTTCATCCACGATTCTTTCTAACTCCTCTATTGATACACGCTCTTGACTCAACGTATCACGATCGCGAATAGTTACGGTTCCATCATCCAAATGCTCAAAGTCAACCGTTACACAGAACGGAGTACCAATTGCATCCTGACGACGATATAATTTACCAATACTTCCGGTATCATCGTACTGGCAATTGTGCGATAAGCTCAATCTTTGATAAATATCCTTTGCTGCTTTTACTAGTCGCTCGTCATTCCGCTTCAGCGGCAATACCGCTACTTTGACTGGCGCAATAGCCGGATGCAACTTCAAAACGTCTCTGACGTTTTTTGGATCATCCTGTCCAGGAACTTGTTCCTCTACCAATGCATTACTGATCGTTGCCAAAAACATACGATCACAACCAATAGACGTTTCGACTACATAAGGCACGTAGTTTTTATCTACTTCCGGATCAAAGTACTGCATCTTTTTACCTGACAATTCTTGATGCCGGCTCAAGTCAAAGTCTGTACGAGAGTGAATACCTTCCAACTCCCGAAATCCGAATGGAAATTCGAATTCGATATCGAGTGCTGCATTCGCATAATGTGCCAGATTATCATGATCGTGGTAGCGAAGCTTTTCAGCTGGATGGCCTAATGCCAGGTGCCACTTCATACGTGCTTCTTTCCAGTATTCGTACCACTTCATTTCTTCGCCCGGACGTACAAAAAACTGCATTTCCATTTGCTCAAATTCACGCATCCGGAAAATAAACTGACGAGCAACAATTTCATTACGGAAGGCCTTACCAATCTGTGCAATACCGAAAGGAATTTTCTGGCGAGTTGTTTTTTGTACATTCAGGAAATTGACAAAAATACCCTGAGCTGTTTCCGGGCGCAAGTACAATTTGCCTTCTTCCCCTGCAATATTCCCCAACTGCGTAGAAAACATCAGATTGAACATCCGCACATCAGTCCAGTTGCGGCTACCACTTTCCGGATCAGCGATTTCATAATCGTCGATGATGGCTTTGAGTTCCTCCATATTTTCGGCACTCATCGCTTTGGTAAAGCGATCCATCACTTCACTAATCTGACCTTTATATTTCAGAACTTTTGGGCTTTCCGCCAAATACTTTTCTTTGTCGAAGTTTTCTTTAAAGCGCTTTTCGGCTTTGGCAACATCTTTATCGATTTTGCCCTGAATTTTTTCAACATAGCCCTCGATCAATTGATCGGCGCGATAGCGGCGCTTGGTATCTTTGTTGTCAATAAGCGGATCATTAAAAGCATCAACGTGGCCGGAGGCTTTCCATGTTTTAGGGTGCATAAAAATCGCAGCATCAATACCGACGATATTTTCATGCATTTGCACCATGGATTTCCACCAATATTGCTTCAGGTTATTCTTCAATTCTGATCCGTATGGACCATAATCATACACTGCTGCCAGTCCGTCATATACTTCACTTGACTGGTAAATAAAACCATACTCTTTACAGTGGGCTACTACTTTCTTAAAATGATCGCTTTGTTGTGCCATTATTATATTGTCCGTTTACAAAATTCAGGGCGTAAAGATCGAAAAATTCTTGAATTGTTAAGGGCTGAAAGGGTATAAATGTAAGTGACCATTACGATTTGTAACGGCCACTTCTCAAGGCATTTAATGAAAAGCAAAAATTGAGCTTTCGCTTAATTCTTTTTGTTTTGCTATATTTTATTGCCCAACTACAAAGGATTGCAAATGGTTCCCGCTTTCCGTTTGTAAATGCAAATGGTATAGCCCCGTCGGCCAGTCGGACACATTTAGCGAAAGCTGATACACCTGTGCCCGCAACTGATCTTGGTCAATGATCTGCAACAATTCTTGACCATATTGATTGATGACACGCAAACTGGCAACGGTCTCCATCTCCAGATCAAGCCGAATTTGTAATTCATTTATGACCGGATTGGGAAATACCTCCAATAAGTTCGCATCAGGGCGTCGCTCTTGTGTAATTGCTTCCGGCAAGTCGCCGGTAAAGCTGCCACCTGCGCCCCCATCATCGCAAAGGTCACTTTGTATCCCTGCATAAAAATGAGGCTCCGCTTCAAACCCCGGCTCCAAATTAATTTGATCGCCTGCCAGAAATTGCACAAAGTCTTCACCAACGGCATCTACATCACCAGTAGAAGTAATCGTTTGACTAGCAATATATACCCCCGAACCGATCGGATTACCATTGACTAAACGATTATCGAATATATCACAACTACAGTTTTCATTCAGACAACCCGCACCAGCTACTTCTGCTCGTATCAAATCGCCAGGCTGTGGCCCAAAACCTAAGCCCAGTGAAATACCAACTGCATTGAGATGGCAATAGCTCATAATGGTTCCGCCACCCGCAGGTATAATAGGCATAGGATCATCAGCAAACGGATTGTAACAGCCGTCATCTTCCTCGCCATCGTCGTCATCATCAAACACACCATCGCCACTTCCGCCTACATTTCCACAATCATCAATCTGCGTATTATTGCCATTCCAGACACAAGCATGGGTATGTCTGGAACCAAAATTGTGTCCCAGTTCATGTGTTACCACCATCACAGACCAACTATAGGTTGGCACCATATTAAAGGTAGGATCAATCGCACTAACGCCATAAGGCCCGGCATGTCGCACTTCATCCATCCCATCGTCGTCTACATCATCCATAAAGGTGAAATATTCAGAACACAATACATCCACCCACGCAATACCTCCACCCAATGATCTGGAGGATAATAAATGCGCCAAGCGACCATTGTAATTGTTCTGCCGGAATTCACCAAACAGTTGCAGAGCATCACTAGTATTTGAGGCGCCTGCATACGGATCCATGCTTGTCCAGATCAAAATCTGAGACAGCTCAATATTGATAGACTCGTTGGCATACAATGTTGCTACTTCATTGATCAGACCAAAAACATAAGCAGCTACCTGACCGGAGTTGGACTCAAAAGTTTGATACATCGCAAAGTCGCACTCCATAAAC
>JALEHC010000537.1 GCA_022763215.1 Saprospiraceae bacterium | reverse complement strand
CCCGATTGTCAGCCTTGTGAAACAATGGCTGATTGTGAAAATAACACCTTGATCATGACCATCTTACTAGATGATTACAGCCTGGAAACGAGCTGGGAAATTACGACCGAAGATGGTACCGTTGTAGAAGCGTTTGGCCCATATGACAAGGATCAGCGTGGCGAATTGATCAGAGATACGTTCTGCCTTGAAGATGGTTGTTATTCATTCACAATTTTGGATTCTTATGGTGATGGTATCTGCTGTGAATATGGCAACGGCTATTATCAATTGCACGATGCAGATGGCAACCTGATGAAAGAAGGTGGCGAGTTTGAATCAGAAGATCGATTTGATTTCTGTTTGCCTGAAAATTATGACAACAATAACGATGATTGTCTTGAAATTAACTTCTCAGAAATGGGCGTAGTTTCCTTCGGTGGTGCTCAGGATGCCGGTGATTATGAAATCCTGGATGATGGCCGAATGCTTCGCATTGCTAATAATGCATGGAAAGCTGTGCCGCTACAATATACAGTTACACCAAATACAGTGATTGAATTTGAGTTCGCTTCCACCATCATTGGTGAAATTCACGGCCTTGGATTTGACGATAATAACTCGATTTCTTCGAGTAAGACTTTTAAGGTACATGGTACACAAAACTGGGGTATCGATGATTTTGATACTTACCAGGGGCAGGGGCAATGGGAATCGTTTGTTGTTCCAATCGGAGACTATTATACCGGCGATTATGTCTATCTGTTCTTTGTGGCAGACCATGATGCAGGTGGCCAAAATGGTAATGCGATTTTCCGCAATGTCAGAATTTATGAAGGTGCACCATGTAACTCCACTACGGAGGAAGAAGATGGCGAGCTAGTATATGCTGACGAGGCAAGCATGACTATTTTCCCAAACCCAACAACTGATCAGTTGAATGTTCAGGTGAAAGGAATGGAGTTTGGCCGCGTAGTTGCCGAAGTTTACAATATGATGGGGCAGCGCGTAATGAGCCGCCCAATGAACATCATTCAAGGCATCGAACAAGACGTATTGAATGTTTCTAACCTGACGCAAGGATCATATATCCTGAGAGTACATGATGGTACGAATGAGAAAGTAGAGAAATTCACCGTTACACGCTAGCATATCATCATAATCCCATCAATGTAGGTAGTTGAGAAATCCCGACCGGGGTTTCTCAACCCACATGATCGAAATGATACCGCTGTAATACCATTACTTAATCAAAAGAAATTATGACTAAAACTTTGACACTTAATTAGATCGGACAGCTTTTCGACTTTGGATCTAGGGATATGGATACGGCCTATTTCTAAAGTCTAAAATCTCTGCGATTCAAAAATTAATTACTATTCACTGGGGTTATTCGGAGACTCTACGTGAGGTAGAGTTCTCCTTTTTTCCAGAAGAATAATGAAAGATATTACTATTCACTGGGGTTATCGGGGGCTTCATCGAAAGGTGAAGCCCACTTTTTATTGCTTGATACCCGCAGTGCTTACATGAAGTGGCCGGAAGTCTCGGCTAGGTATGTTTACAGTATTACTATCAAGTGTCATTTGTAAGTTTTCAGCGTTTTGGTATTCCTTGATTTTTTGGGCAGCTTTTCTCTTTTCTGCGGCAGCCCACAAAAAAACATTGGTGATAATCAGCAAAACCAGCACCTTTTTCATGTGATAGGTATTAATTAGGTTTTAAAAAGGCCAGATGGCCATTAATTGTGTTGAGTTCATCATATGCATAAGCTATGATCATCAAATCAACAATGGCTTTGCTTACTGGTTCGCTGGTTTTACATTTTTATCAGATAGTAAAGCTATTAATCGAATAAATTAGGTATTTTAAACAAAAAATTCTTTCCTGCTGCCCATACTTCTCCATTTCGATCATTCGCTACTGTGAAATATGGGTTTGAATCAGGAATCAAGCTGTTCTCTTTGTTAATAACTCGCATACTATCTAATCCAATATTATGAATGAAAAGCTTGTCTAAAGTACCTATGATTAGCTCATCCCTAGTTGTGTTCAGTGTCAAGTCGTTGAGAGTAGATAGATAGTTTCCAAATTCTAGGTCAGAAAAATCTGCCAAAATTTCATCGGAAGATAAATGATAAAATGCTTCATACGCATTCATAGTTAGTACACTGTTTTCATCAACTGCCCGAAGTCTAGTGACAACATAATTCATGGATGCCGGCGATACATTATGCTCTTTGAACTGACTTTCGTCAAAATAGAAAAGTCGGTTGCTGCAACCTACCCAAAGACGTCCTGAATGGTCAGTTTGTAATGCCTGACAAAAACTCCCATTTACATCAAAATCAACTGGTAAGACCGAATTATCTGCATTATACAATTCTCTTTCTTCCCCTTGTATTTTCCAGATGCCTTCTTCGAGAGATACCCATAGGGCATTAGATGCTGCATCGAATGCCATATCCCAGATTACATCATTGAAGCCAATGGTATCCCATTGACCTTCTTCAAATACGGCGATTTGTTGGTAAAGTGTAGGCCCTGGGAGTAAGTAAGCTTTGCCATCGTTTGAAAGTTGAAGTTTTACAAAACCATTAAATGGGAAGTCCTCAGTCACGGGAAACTTTTCCCAGCTGTCGTTATCTACGTCATAATGATAAAGTGCATTGCCACTATTATCAGAGATGGTTTGGCCTGTACCACAAAGCCAAAGGTCTCCATCTTGATCAAATATCATATCTCTTATTAAAAAAAAATCAGGTAGAGCGGGATCTTGAAGATTTATAAAGTCTAAATCAATGGTATCAATAATTTCTTCCATTGGATCAGAAGGATCTCCATCTGTATCTTCCGGCATCATTTCTTCTTTTTTGCACGAAAGTGCGAGCAGTAAAAGCCCAAGCAGTAAAAACAAGTGATTTTTCATAACTCTATTTTTTAATTCTATTTATATAAAGTGATACACCAACTTGCCAGAACCGAGCGCGTTTCAGCGCTTTATCCAACAAATCTGAATCAGAATAAAAGGTATTTAGCGAAAGCTCAGAAAACGGCTCCACCCCAAGTCTGATCTGATCATCTACTAAGAATTCGACACCAACTCCAAGCCGAATGTTCATTAATAAATTGTTGACCTGGAACGCAGGCTGCGTCGATTCGATTTCTTGGCCGCATTCAAGCAGGTAAAATTTCTGTCTGTTATTTATTTTGATCAATGGGTTTAGTTCTAAACTGGTATATATCGAGTGCTTTCGTGGGATGAAGTTGAAGGAAGCAGTGAATGGAATTCCAAGGTAATGGACATTATTTTGGGTCTTTATAAATGTTTGCTGTATATCAGTGCCCGTCGCACCCGGAGAGCAATCCGCTACAAAAAATAAGTCTTCATGTGTGACGAGTAGTCGATGATAAAAAATACCAGTTCCGAGTTCCCAGGCTTGCCCCAATGGAAAACTCAGGCTTGCGCCAAATGCAACACTCAAATTCTGTTGTATTTTAAGATCAAATGTTTCTTCATTTGTCACCAATTGGTTGGAAGCTGGTCGTAAATGAAAACCAAAATGAACAGGAGTAGTCTTTTTTTGAGCTACGAGTGGCAGGCAACTGCAAAGTATCAGGTAGCCAGTTAGGGTAAGGATTAATCGCTTAAAATTGATCATAATGACTAGTTTGAAAATTCGATACCTAGCGAAAGGCCAAGTTGCCAGACTCTAGCTTTAATCTTTTCTACGGCAGAAAAATCAGATGTCGTCTGGAATGTATTAAGTGCGTAAGTCGCAAATGGTTCTAATCTTAAATGGTTATAAGCACCTATCTGAATAGCCATGCCCAGTCCAAACCGGAGGGGCACTTGAATATCAGCAGGGTTTTGTCCGGCAGCATTACCTTCATGGCTGCTAGGTTGGCCACATTCTACAAGCAGTTTGTTTTGTGCCTCTGCAATTCGGATCATAGGTAACAGCCCTAAATTAGCATAAAGATAGTTGCTGCGATGGTTCAGCTTTCGCTGAATGAGTAAGGGGAGGCTGAGATAAGTGATATCATGCTTGATTTCTATAAATGAACCATCCGGATTAAACTCAAAGGTGGTGGGGTTAAAGTCGCAAGGAAAATTAAAAGAACGATCTATTTCTGTAAGCTGAATCAGATGATAGTTGAGGCCTACATTAAATTGCCATGATTTGCTCAATGGGAAAAAGAAATAACCACCCAGTTCGACACTTAAATCACCTACCGTACCCAGATTGCGTTCATGAGGTTCGAGTAAAAATGTTGAAAAAGTAGGTGCCAAGTGGAGTTCAAAACTCGTATTTTGATTTTGTGCCTGAATAGCATTTAGCGTAAGCGAAAGGAGAAGAAAGCAAAGGAGTGTTCTCATTAATTCAGATTTTCATAGCAAACAATTATTAAGATAACTAAAAACTGTTTGCCATGAATATCCTTTTGAGAACCTTAACTTTCTTTTTGGTAGTCGATGCTCAAAACAGGGGTGTTCGCATGGTTGACTAAAGCTTCGACATTACTACCCGAAAAAATACGCTTCACCGGATGACGGTTGTGATTAGAAATGGCAATCAAATCTGCATTCAGGGATTCGGCGAAAGCCCGAATACCCTTTTCAATCGAAAAGTCACGTTGAATGTGTGCTTCGCACTCAAAGGGTTCGGCTAGTTTCTGGAAGCGTTCCATAGATTCTTTACTCAGGAAATAGGGTGGGTCAAACAAGGACGAAGTATGTACCTCTACCAAATGAATTTCGGGTATGAAAGGTGCGACAAATGCCTTGAACTTTAGGAAAGCATCCGTATCATCCTGATGGAAATTAGATGCATAAATGACCCGGTCAAACTTGATGTTTTCTAGCGGCTGCTTGAGTACCAATACTGGGCAACGGACGCCGCGAACCACTTTCTGGGTGTTGGAGCCAATGAATAATTCATTGGCACCGCTACTGCCATGTGACCCCATGATGATGAGTTCAATCCCATGTCTTTCAACAAATTCCTGGATAGATTTGGTAAGTGGTTCTCTGATAATATTAGTGCGAATATCCAGATCAGGCTGTTGGTTTTTTAGATTACTCAACAAAACCAAGGCGTTTTCTTCTGCTTGCTGGTTTTTGGGTGTTGCTTCTCCGGTAGGCGGTGGTAGTTGGTGAAGCAAATGAATTCGGCAGCCATTAAAACGTTTGGCAAAAAGAACAGCTGCATCAAATGCGTATTTGGCGAAAGCCGAAAAATCAGTTGGGACCAGTATATTCTTCATACGTTAGTGTTGATTGAATGACGGAACAAAATTAAGACCCAAAATGGTTGTGGGGACAAAATATCCGAAATAATTGATGGATAACGATATTTTGGAGGGGCTTTTAAATTTTTTTTGCCTTAAAAAAGTAAAGGGCAGCCTAAAAAGCAGGCCACCCTTCATCCTAGTCGCAAAAGCCAATTCTACTCTAGTAAGTATTTTACTTCTTTGTTTAGTTAGAATTTGTGCTATAAACGCATGCTCAACTAATTAACCCTTTAGTTCTTTCTATCAATTACTTAATTGATCTGATACAAATGTAATTGAGCTGAGAGCGAAAGCACATGAGGAAAGTCAGAGTAGGATATGACTTTTATCATCTTGAAGATGAAGGTGATTGAACCGTAAGAAAGTTAGGATGGAATAGTGGAGGGCAGGGAAGGAAAAGGCGAAGCAGCCACTCGCTCAGCAAGCGGCTGCTTCGAAAGGGCTACATAATAGGTTTAACCTCAAAGCCAGCTTGGCGAAGCAGGTTAACGACCCCTTTGACGCCTCCGAGATGGCCGGCGCCTACGGCAAAAAACATGGAGTTTTGTTTCATCATTTCATTCATAACCGGAATCCAGTTGACATTTCGGCTAACGAGCAAGAGCTCTTCATATTGGCCTAGGGTGCCATCGTCTTCCATCATCTTCTGCATGCCTCTAATATCTTGGGCTTTATACATTTTAACCATGGCAGAAAAGTCGGAACTTGCGGTTTCTCCTCCACTTTCGAGTGCATTCATCAGCATTTCGGCCTGAACCTTGTATGGAATACTGTCGAACATACTCAT
>JALEHC010000536.1 GCA_022763215.1 Saprospiraceae bacterium | reverse complement strand
ATGGCAAATGAAAATATCAACCAGGTAGTTTCAGAAAATAAAGCACTGGCTTGTAAGCAATATATTGTAAGTCAGGGGATTGAGGCTGCCCGTATCCATCTTACAGGTTTTGGCTCAAGCAAACCACTTACTAAAGCAGAAAAACGCAAAGGGCGAAAAGATAATAATCGAGTAGAATTCCGCCTAATGCTGGAAGTCAACTAAATAAGGGCACTTTTTTGGTCGAGCAAATTTTTAAAGGCAAAATGTAGGTAAAGCCTACAACTTAAAAGATGCCACCACAAAAGAATATTACATGTGCTCCCTTGATTAAATTCTGGTCGGCTAAATAACAGCATACAAAAAGGGATTCCATTTTAGGAATCCTTTTTTGTTACTTTGCGACTTAGTACTTAGTAAAGGCAATCGAAATTAATTATGAAACACAAGCAGGAAAAGAGCAATCTTGTTCCTGGGGTTCTTGTAACAACAATGCCCACTTTAGCCTAACTACTTATATGAAAAAAATAGTTGAATCATAGATGGTATAACCATTTGGTGGCCATCGGATTTTGGGTTAACTTTATAAAAGTATATCATATATCAATTGAATATGAAGGCCATTACATTTTTTGTCCGGATTTCATTTCTCCTGCTCGGTTTTTGTTTCCTTTCTTTTGGGGCTTCCGCCCAAAAAGCAGACTCCATTTATCAGGCCATTCAACAAATTGACGATCCTTTAGATAAAATAAAGGAAGGGGTGCGAGGTGCACGTGAACTCGTATTTCTCGATAAAGACACGGCCATGTTGCTTGCGCAAAAAGCGATGGCCTCTGCTACTAATCTCGGAGAACCCTACTGGGTCGGGCGTGCACAAAATGAAATTGGCCAGATTTTCTTCTATCGCGACAAATACGATGAAGCACTCGAATGGAAACAAAAGGCATTTGATGGCATGATCGCTATCGATTCGATGGAAATTGCAGGCCTTATTTCCGGCGAAATGGCTCACATCAATACCTATAAAAACGATTACATACAAGCACTCAGATACGTCAACCAATCACTAGATATATTTCGCGATCTAGGTCTCGATGTTCGACAAGCACAAGTGGGTATCACGCTGGGCTATACCCTTCAACTTCTTCAGGAATACGAAGATGCAGAAAAAGCTTATCAAGAAGCTAATGAGATACTAAGAGCAGACTCTTTGAAAAATCTTGCTTCCTATCAAATGTCCAACTATTATCTGGGGGAGCTTTATGTCGAATCAAAACAGCCCAGAAAAGCCGTCCCTTTGCTGATTAAATTTACGGAATATCTCAAAGGACTGGATGCAACCAACGAATACATGGAGTTTGTAACACAGAAAACACTGGGTGCGGCTTATGTACAAGTAGATCAAAATAAAGATGGGCTCCTACTTTGTAATCAAGCCCTAAAAGTAGGTCAGCCGATCGGCGAATTGGCGGGTTCTTCTGATTGTTATCATTGTTTGGCTGAAGGTCACCTAAATTTAGGACAGCTTGATTCTGCCGAATATCATGGCCTAAAAGCACTTGAAATTGCACGCGACATCAAATCGATGGAAAGGCAAGTTAAAGCAACTAGTGTATTGGCCAAAGTGTATGAAGCAAAACAAGACTATGAAAAAAGCCTGCAATACATCAAAGAAAATAAAGTATTGGGTGATTCTCTTTTTGACATCAAAAAAACGCAGCAATTTGCACGCCTGCAAATGGAGAAATCCATAGAGGCACAGGCTCGTGAAAATAATTTGCTAAAAGCAAACCTAGAAAATGCAAACCTGAGAGCAGCACTGCTCGGTGGTGGTATCTTACTCTTGTTGGTAGTTGCCTTCTTGATTTTCAGAAGTTATCGCACCAACTTAAATTATAGTAAAGAACTAGAAGATAAAGTAACCGAGCGCACAGCTGAGCTTAATGATTCTAACCATAGCCTGGTCACGGCCAATGATCAGCTCCACCGCTTAAATACGGATTTGCATCAGCTCAATACGGAGCTGCAACAGTTTGCCTATGTAACGTCACATGACCTAAAAGAACCGATCAAAAATATTCTTGGGTTTTCAGATATGATTCAGCGAAAGCTGGAAGGACAAAATGGACCGGCAACTGATGTAAAAAATTATGTCAAATACATCGCCAAAGGGGCCAAGCGAATGTCTAGTTTGGTAGAAGCAGTAACCAATTATACGACCATCAATAAAGGTGGAGAGGATGTTCATCGTGTTGATCTGAATGAAATCATGGATGAAGTAACGGATATCCTTTACAACCGAATTCAGGAAAAAGAAGCCAGGATACATTATGGCGGCTTACCGAGTGTGATTGTATCCGAATCAAATATTTTGGTTGTCTTTAAAAACCTGATCGAAAACGCCATCAAATACAACGATAGCAATCCTCCAATCATTTATGTAGATTACGAGGAACTCCCCAACCTACACCGCATCACGATTCGGGACAATGGCATTGGGGTCGAGCCCAAATACGAAGATTATATCTTTGAATTATTCCGCCGCCTTAATCCGAAAGCATCGGAAGGTACGGGGCTGGGATTAGCCATTTCTAAGAAAATTATTCAGGGAATGGGTGGAACGATTGGGCTGGATAAATCCTACACGGAAAAAGGTTCTGCTTTCTATTTTACACTTCCAAAATAAAGGAAAGTGGCTTTTGCAAAGCCCGGAACTTAGTCATAGCAACCGACTATTAGACATAAAATACAATTCTGTATAAGTGGGATGGGATAACATTGTTGTTCAATGCTTCCCATGCCACTTAAAGACCAGTCAAAGACTAGCCTACAGCGTTTTGGGATATTTCTTGGATGAAGTAAAATCAGGAGCTTCATCTTGCTGATCAATATTGACCAGGATTAATCTCTTAAGAATTCCAACTCGTCATTTGCCGAAAGGCGAACCATGACGGAAGGTTGACCGATTAATTTTTCATGCTGTCGGTGTCTGCTAACAAAATCAACCCCCTGGATGATTTCGGAGCTAACGGCACCAAAATTGGCTGGAAACGAATTACAACCCACACAGGCATAAGTTGCCACTAAGGGTTTGCCAAAAGCAGCGATGAGTTTTCTGCAATAATCTTCCTGAACCATACGCAAGGCTACAGAGCCATCGTTGTTGAGCAAGTTAGAAGGAAGATTTTGTGCTTCATCAAAAATAATAGTCAAGGGACGAATGTGATAAGCAAGTAGTGTTTCAATGCGTGGATGGAGATGCGCGACAAAGTTGCGAAGCATCTCTACTGAATCGACCAATACCTCCAGACAATCTGGTTGGTTTGGGCGCTTTAATCGGAGCAGTTGTTCGATAGCCAAAGGGTTAGTGGCATCACAACCAATGCTCCAGATAGTGTCAGTAGGATACAGCATTAAACCACCTCTTTCTAAAACATCCAGGGCTCCTTCGAGATTGTAGTTCTGAACCATAAACGTCCTGTCGTTTGTTGAGGTCGTCAATAACATGGGGATAAAGTTTTAATGATTACATCTTGTTGCTGTCAAGTTTTGGGATTACGAACTCAAGATTGACGGTGCACGAGTGCCGCGTTTTTGTCTTAGAATTTGCGATAAGCAATAATATTCTTTTGCCTCAAAGACAATCATCGAAACAATATTTATCTTGAAGCATTATTCTATCATATTGGCATTCACTAATATGATTTTGTAGTCTGTTTATGCGTCTTTTCCGGTAAATCAACTTGAAAAAGTTCAAGTTCCTTCTCTATACAAAGAGCAGGAGTCAACATGCAGTGTAAGTAATTTCATGCGTCGAATCGTATACTTTTTATTGCTGTATTGCATTTTTGAGCATTCATTTGACATAAAGCGATGAGTTTCAACAAAGAAACCTTGATGAAAAAACAGAATTGTATTATGTCAAAGAACAGATGGGCAAACTTACATTTGCCTATTTACAAACTGAAAATCAGGCTACATATTGCCCGAATCGTTTATAAATTATTAAAAAACGTTCCCTTTGAAACGATTATTTTATTCATGCGCGCTCCTATTCTTATGTAATCTTTCTGTACAGGCCAGGCATATCATTGGTGGTGAAATCACTTATGAATGTTTGGGTTATAAAAACGATGACCCTTCTACCAATATCCGGTTGTATCAATTTTACATGAAGATTTATCGCGATTGCCAGGGCAATGGTGCCAATTTTGATTCGGCATTCGGATCACTAACCGGCACGGTTACCATTTATAGAGGTGTAGAGGAAGAAGAAGTTACTACCCTATTTTTAAATGCACCACTGATTACAGATATTGACCCCGATCCGGGAAATCCATGTGTTATTGTACCTCCAAATATTTGTGCAGAAGAGGGTATTTATGAGTTTCCAATACTCGAACTCCCGGTCGTTGATGAGAGTTATTATATCATTTATCAGCGGTGTTGCCGAAATGTAACCATTAATAATATTATCAATCCGGAAGATTCTGGTGCTACTTACTATATGGAGCTGACAGCTGCTGCGCAGGAAGTTTGCAATAATAGTCCAACATTTAACGAGTTTCCTCCGCTGGTGCTTTGCGCAAATGAGCCTTTTACTTTCGATCATGGCGCTACAGATCAAGACGGTGACCAATTGGTTTATGAATTTTGCTCACCATTTTTGGGTGGCGGCCCAAATCAAGCACAACCCAATTCCTTTTTTGGCGTTGCCCCAAACCCAGACGCCCCACCTTCTACTTTTCAAGACGTCCAGTTTATTGTTCCCAATTATAATTTTGAAAATCCATTAGGAACGGATTCCGAATTATTTATCAACTCAAGCACTGGGCTGCTACAAGGCGAGCCTGCTTTCCTTGGACAATTTGTGGTAGGGATTTGTGTATCAGAGTATCGAAATGGTCAATTATTGAGTACTGTTCGAAGAGATTTCCAGTTTAATGTAGCAAATTGTGAAGTATTGGTACAAGCTGATATCGAAGAAGATGAAATTGTAAATGGCAACGAGTTTGTGATTAATTCCTGTGGGGAAAATACCGTAACTTTTGTCAATCAGAGTTTTCTCGAACAAAATATTGATACTTATAAATGGGAATTTTTCCTGGCGGGCGATATCCCCAATGTCTTTAATGATTGGAGCCCCACCATTGATTTTCCATCCTTTGGCCAATATTTCGGACGCCTCATTCTTAATCCAGATCAACAATGTGGTGATACAGCTACCATTCGGGTAAATATATTTCCGGAAGTAGAAGCGGATTTCAGTTATGCTTATGATACCTGCGTCAGTGAGCCTGTGCAGTTTACAGATCAGTCTTTTTCGGCAATCGACGGAATCACCAATTGGACTTGGGAATTTGGCGATAATCTGGGTTCATCCGGTACGAGTCCTTCGCATTTGTATCGCAATCCGGGCAACTATTTAGTTAACCTTTCGGTAGAAGATGAAAATGGTTGTACAGACGAAATAAGCCAGGAAATAAGCTATTTTCCAGTGCCAAACCTGATTGTGGTAGCTCCGAACCGATTTGAGAATTGTGTCCCTGGCATAATTCAATTTGATAACCTTTCAGAACCAATAGATGATACTTATCTGATTGAGTGGAACTTTGGTGATGGAAATACCAGCTCGACCGTTAGCCCAACTCATACCTATACAGAACCTGGGTTATTTGACGTAAGTCTGGCGATTACTTCGCCTATTGGCTGCTCAACGGATACCATATTCAGAGAACTCATCAGTATTGAGCCTACGCCTACTGCAGATTTTTATTTTACCCCTGAAGAAACGGATATATTCAATCCGACGATTTCATTCTTCGATGAATCGATGCTAGCAGATCGATATCTTTGGAATTTTAATGGCCTCAGTACCTCTATTGATCCCAATCCGGTTTATACCTTTCAGGACACAGGCCGACAAGAGATTACCCTGATCATTGAAAGTCAGAATGGGTGCCGAGATACTAGCATTCAGGTGGTGGATATTGCGCCTGTTGTTACCTACCATTTGCCCAATGCATTTACACCAAATGACGATTCAAAAAATGATATCTTCAAAGGTGTTGGATATTTGAGAGGCATCCAAAATTTCCAAATGGGTATTTGGAACCGTTGGGGAGAGCAAATTTTCACCTCTCGGGATATCGGTACGGGCTGGAATGGTCGAAAAAATAATAGTGGCCGAATGGCTCCCAATGGAGTTTATACTTATATCATCAAATTTGATGGCCCAAGAGGTGCTCCTTTTGAATACAAAGGGATAGTTACCCTGATTCGATAAAGAAATGCCATATTGGGGTAAATGTCTCCCCTTGGCGGGAAATAATTTGCGCTTTTCGGTCAAGAAAAACTATATTTATCGAAGCAACAAGAAAAAGTCGTAATAGACTTTACTGTTTCCATTAAAAATATCTGATTAAGAACAACCTAAGCACCTGTAAATTTGTCGGATACAGGCTTCAAAATATTATGACAAAGGTGATTCATTTCCCGAAAGGATGAGCAATAAGCGTTGATTCACCTAAAAATGTCTCCCTACATTCGATTTTCTTTCTCAAACCTTGGAAGAACAAAGGCGATAAAGACTCGTAAATTGCAGTTGTGCTGTAATTTTAATGTCCGATGAACGTTTCAACATAGCAGTATGTTATCATTTTCTAATTGTACACCATGCAGATGTTAACGATCAAGAGAAATACTACCATCCTTATTTTCCTTTTAACAGGAATTTTTAGCCAGCTTCAGGCTCGCCACATTATTGGTGGAGAGATTACCTATGAATGTCTGGGCAATGATCAGTATGAATTTACATTGCTCATTTACAGAGATTGTAATTGTACAGATTGTGCAGAGTTTGACCCATTTGCGGCAATTGCCGTCTATAATTGTGATGAAGACTCAGATTGTGGCTCCTTCGGTCAGGCGGATTACTTCACTCGCCTAGACGTTCCATTATTAGAAATCAATAACGTAGCTGAACCGACCTACCCTTGTCTGGTACCGCCAGATGTTTGTGTTCAGGAAGGCTTATACCGCTTTACGCTTACGCTGCCTAACTCGCCGCAAAGCTACCATGTCTCTTATCAGCGCTGTTGTCGGAATGTAACGATCAACAATATCATCGGTCCTGAATCTTCTGGAGCGACCTACACAGTAGCAGTGACTCCCGAGGCTCAGGACTTATGTAATAGTAGCCCGGAATTCAATGAATTTCCTCCGATTGTTATTTGTGCGGATACACCTTTAGAGTTTGACCATAGTGCTACAGACCCGGACGGCGACCAGTTGGTTTATAGCTTTTGTGCGCCTTTGGATGGAGGTGGAAATATTTTGGTAGAACCAGGTGTATATACTTGTGACGGTGCTATTCCTACTCCGGCATGCCCTCCACCCTATAATAATGTAAATTTCATTGTCCCGAACTATTCGGCTGATCAACCTATGGGAGGTGCTCCATTGGTGACTATTGACCCCAATACGGGCTTGATCACAGGTACGCCAAATATACTGGGGCAGTTTGTAGTAGGGGTATGTGTGCAAGAATTCCGAAACGGCCAATTGCTGGGTGAAATTCGACGAGATTTCCAGTTTAATGTGGCAAGTTGTGATCCAACAGTAGTTGCAGATATTGATGCCGATGAAGTAGTGGGTGAGCAGCAGTATGTTGTTAATACTTGTGGAAATAGCATAGTGACTTTTGAGAATGAAAGTTTTCAGGAACGCTTCATTGAACAGTTTGAATGGTCATTTGATATTAATGGTACAATCGTAACGGAATCTGAAGAGTGGAATGCAACCATTGAGTTTCCTGGAGAGGGCACCTACGAAGGTCAATTGATTCTGAACCCCGGTACTAACTGCGGGGATACTGCTCAGATTTTTGTTAATGTTTTCCCAGAGGTAATAGCAGACTTTAGCTATGTATATGACACCTGTGTAGCTGGACCTGTAGACTTTACAGACTTATCGAGCACAGGGGCCTGCTGTTTAACAGAATGGGATTGGAGCTTTGGCGATGGGAACAATACGGATGCTCAAAATCCATCTCATGTGTATATGGAACCTGGAAATATTCCGGTCACCCTTACCGTTACTGATACTAATAGCTGTGTAGATTCCTATACCCAAACGATTGAATATTTTCCGGTGCCATCTTTGATTATTATTGCTCCAAGTTCATTTATCGGATGTACTCCAGCAGAAATATTTTTCGATAATTTATCCTTTCCGATTGACTCGACCTATGATATTACCTGGGACTTTGGCGATGGAGGTTTTTCAACAGCTATCAGTCCAACCCATATATTCGAAATCCCTGGTAATTATACGGTGACGGTAGATATTACTTCGCCAATAGGATGTCAAACGGATACTATTTTTCCGGGCTTGATCGATATTTTGCCTTCGCCTACGGCCGGATTTGACTTTACACCTAACGAGCCAAGCAGCCTTCAACCGGAGGTTGTCTTTACAGATCAGTCGCAGGATGCTGCTTCGTGGTTTTGGGATTTTGATACCGGAGCGACGTCCATATTGACTAATCCGACTTACGTTTTTCCGGACACGGGTATGTATGAGGTCGCACAAATAGTCACCCACCCGAGTGGTTGTCAGGATACGCTTATTCAGGTGATTGATGTGATCCCAGAAGTCAGGTATAACCTTCCGAATGCATTCACGCCGAATAATGATTCTACCAATGATATTTTTAAAGGAGTTGGTATACTAGATGGTGCAACTAATTTTAGAATGACCATCTGGAATCGTTGGGGAGAGCTTGTTTTTGAAACTACGGACCCTGATATAGGTTGGAATGGGCTTAAAAATAACACGGGCCAACCGTCTCCGAATGGTGTATATCCTGTAGTGGTTAATTTTATTGGCCCGAGGGGTGAAAAATTTGAGTACAAAGGAGTAGCCACTTTGATAAGATAAAAATAAACCGGCTATTCTAGGATGAAAAGAGAAAATTAGTTACCTTTGCACGGCTATTTAAAAAAGTAAAGACAAATAAAGCTGGAACGATGGATCCTATAAAGTTTGTACAGGAGCAGATGCTAGAGGAGCTTGAAACAAGATTAGCTCAGGAAGCCGAAGAAAAAAATAAAGAAAAGCCGATGCGTTTGTCGGAATTTCCAACATTCCGTCCTGGTGATAATATCTCTGTAAGTTACCGAATTGTAGAGGGTAACAAAGAGCGTATCCAGGTATTCCGTGGTGATGTTCTTCAGATCAAAGGCCATGGAATCAATAAAACTTTTACAGTTCGTAAGGTTTCCAATGGTATTGGTGTAGAGCGTATTTTCCCATTCTCTTCTCCAAACATCGTAGATATTAAAGTATTGAAGCGCGGTAAAGTACGTCGTGCTAAATTGTACTACCTACGTGATCTTATTGGTAAGAAAGCACGTATCAAAGAGCGTAAGTTTATTGGTAAGGGTAAATAATCCATTTACTCCTTTCTCTTTATATAAGAATTTGAAAGGCGAGTCGAATACGGCT
>JALEHC010000535.1 GCA_022763215.1 Saprospiraceae bacterium | reverse complement strand
TATCTTGCTATATTGAATTTACGGCTTGGTTTTACCCAATCCGCTATACTTTATTTGGATACTTCTGGCGAAACACCTAAGATCAATGCGATATACGGTGCCGCAGGTTTTGCATTTAAATTAGGCTGGAATAATCCTCAACTCAACAGCACAAATATAGATGTAACCGAAAATGGAATTAACATTCCTTTTGGCGGTGATAATAATGGCCAATGCCTATTTAATATTCAACCCAAAGAAGGTGTATTTTACCAATTATTTGCCAATGAAACTAGGTCTAGTAATGCGCCTGCTTCCGCAGAAATGCGATACACTTTTGGCAGCGCCGATCAACTGATTACCCTGCGGTATCCCATCTTCACGGGTGTTAATCCTGAAATTCCTACGAATAAGACCATGCTCGACTTGCTGGTTGCTGTCGATCCGCTAAAAATTACAGATAGCGATAGGACTTATTTCGATTTTAATTTTGACTCGATTAACAAGGATTTATTTACCATTCCGGATACGCAATTTTTCAACAACACTTATGGCAGTGCCATTCAAATGGCTCCATCTCAAGGCGCAGGATTTGGTTTGGGTTTGCGTCCAGCACAAAATGATGCCAATACGACCTATTTGTACTTGCTTCCCAAAGGCCCTTTTGAACTCAAAAACGGTGCCAACGGAAATGGATTGGTACAATTGCTTTGTGGCACCAATAGTACGGAGTTTCTACTCCTTGCAGAAGGCGATTATCTGCAATTCAGCACGAATGAAAATGCATCTAGTGCACCAAATTTCACTCCTGTCAGCAATGCCCCTGTCAATAATGTCAACCAATTAACTGCGGCAACGACCACCTCATATCTTGGAGTTCAGGCAGGAGCTCAACAGTCTTCCGCTTTCGCAAATATTAGCTTTCAGGAAAGCTATTGTGTCCAATCAGAAGGCATGATTTTTTTCAATGAGGTTTCAGGCGCTTATTACTCATCTGTTATTGGCTGCCGACTTGCAGGACTCACGAGCCAAGAAGACCAAGCACCTTTCCCAATGGTTCCGTATCAGGGTATTTATACAAGCGACCCGAGTCAGACCTACCAAAACCCGAATAAGCAGATTCAAGGTACGTTTTTTGAGCAGTTGGAAGCAGAAGTACTACGACCTAACAGACGTGCCATCATTCAGCCTGATCTTTGTTTAGGGCCAGTCTTTTTCGACCTCCTCTCTCCTACTTTAGCACCCATTTCCGGCTATGTATTGACGGCACAAGGCTTACTCGTCAAACTAAATGATGGCAACAATGATGCACAACCCAAAGGAAGCTGGCAGGAACTGATATTGGCGAAAAGCCCAATTAATCCGGATCAATACCTGAAAATTGGTGTATGTGATGATTGCGGAGATTGTACCGATACCTCATACGAGGTAGTTAATCCTTACCTCTCGAATGCGCTCATGAGTGCAGCACCACTTATCGTAATGACTCAAGATAAGTTTGGTGAACACAAGGGGCAGTCCGCTTTCGCAAATGAAATTCAACTCGACGAATTCACCTTTGAAATTAATCTGGATCGAAATGATAAACTCAAAGAAGGAGAAGATCAAACCATTCTAATTTTTAAACAATCTACTGAGAATTCTGTCAAAGAACTATGCGAAACTACTTCGCTCTGGGGTTATGCAGAATACTTCATCAGTACAGAGCAACCTGATATTCAAGCTGTTAGTCAAGCTATTCTCGATTCTATAACAGAAGCAGAAAGCAAAACCGGAAAAGAAAGAATTTGGTTTGAAGATTTCATTGAAAAAATGACAAATCCAAGCTGGACCGGAGTGATTGCCTTGAATTGTTCACTTGATTATTCCGCATTGCCCATAGATATACAGATGCTTCTGGGCGGTATTCACGGGCAACTCATGGCGCACCATTTTGGCCTGACCGATAACAATATCGAAAACAACTTTAGTGGAGATGAAATTCCAATTCAAAATAGTTCATTATTTGGTTTGGTGTATTATAATCATCCAACACCAACTACGTATACTGATAGCGACAATCATTTTGAGACACTCATTCTAAATGCCTTATTCAAAAACTCGGTACTCACCAATTTTCAGGCACGCATAGCAATGACGATTCCGAAAGTATTTGAAGAATGGGCCACACTTACCCAATATACTTTCGTAAATAATGAATGGAAAGCATTGCCAGCTGCCGTAGCAGGTCAAAATATCATTGAAATAGATGGTGTTTACCAAGCTCCTGAAGATCCAAATGGCATAGGAACGGTGGTTTTTGACTCCAAAGACCATTTTGTGTTTGACTTTGGAACGGATACACTTAGAGTGCTTGATAAAGTAGTCGTTACTGATGCCGCCTTAGTTCCGATTACAGAATCGACTAATGACAAAGGCATTACTCAGGTCACCGCTTATTTCGAAATGATTGGTGGCATTGGATTTACGGATTCCATCGGCATTGACCCAAATAATGATCATGGAGATGTAGATGCCTTTTCATTTGAAGCGACTATTGATTTTAGCAAAAAAGGGCTGGGACTCAGAGGATATAATTTCCAAATTCTTACCGAAATTAAAGGTAATCGAGCTGTATTAGGGCCAGACATACCTACCCTCTATGATGAAATACAAACTTTTATTCAAAAAACGGGTGATAGCAATCAAGCACGAAGTGGTAGTTTATATAATACCTTCCCTTTAGAATATGTTGACTTAATTTATAATTTATCGACCGGGATTACAGCCTCTTCCGTAGAAGGTGCTTATATGACCGGACTAGGGACTCCTGAGATTAATACGACTAGCTCCTCTGATTATCCGCCGGTTTTAGAAGCAGTGCCTCCTAATTTTGCCTTGCAATTTAAAACCAATTTTGGTTCTCTTGGAGCATTGGTTTCAGAAGACAGCATCTTGAATGCCCAATTTTTCCTTGGTTGGACGGCTTCTGGATCTGAAAGCCAAACAAATGGCAAACCCAATGAAGTGGCTATGATTTTTCAGCCACCAGATGGCGTTTCACTAGATGGCAGCTTTAAAATTGAGGGTGTATTCAACTCTTCCTATAATCAGGTAGTCTTAGACCGATACCCGCTCTCAGGCTTGGCCGGTGCACCAATCGTATTTGTGGTAAGCTTAATGGATGCAAACCTTAATTTGCTTTCTTTGCCTCTACTTCCGGATTCAGGCTATGCCATCACACTTTTTGGGATACCCTTGGTTAATACCTCCAGCAATCTGACTTGGTTTACAGGAAACCCACTTCACGTAGAGTTGGATGTCTATCCACCACCAAGCCCTCCAAAAGTTGACTTCATCTTTCAGCCTTATATTGGGTTGATGAGTGCCCTGGAAATAAACACGGCTGTTACTGGCACCCTGAATATCAATGTCATTGGGCCAACCATTACCAAATTGGTAAACTTGCCCAATAGCACCTTGCAGTTTATTCAACAATTAACAGATGGAGACGAGGACATTGTTTTATACAACCCCAATTCCAAAATTTTGCTGTGGTTTGTACTTAACTTTGAAAGCCTTACCCTTCAGGGTATTTTTAACGATCCCAGTTTTTATGGTGGATATTTGAAAGTTGGCAAACCTGCCAAAAAGAAAGATGACAAGGGCGATAACGGGAATGAAAAAGCATTAGCCCAGGCCGACAATAATGACAATGGCGACGATGACAAGAAAGGCATCATGAGTATTCTGACTGGCCTCGAAATCGTTTTTGTTTATCGAAAGATAAGTGATACGCTAGGCGTTTATGCTGCACAACTCGTTCTGCCAGATAAATTTCGCGAATTTGAGATTGGCGGCTTTGGTTTTGAGCTCCCATCTGTAGGCGTTGAAGTGTGGACTAATGGAGACTTCAAAGTAGAAGTTGGGTGGCCATTTGGCTCCACGAATTCATTTGCACCTGCTGGAACCCAATTTAAAGTAACCGTGCCGATTGAGCCACCACCATTGCAACTAGGTTTATTCGCAGGCTTTTATTTTGCCAAACTCCGCTCAGAAGATGCTCCAGATGTCTTCGCAGGCTCCGATTTTAGTTTGATCTATATGTTTGGAATCGGAGTAGGCCTTGAGGTTGGCGTAGAAAAAAATTGGTCTGTCATTAAATTTAATGCTTCCCTTTCCATTTGGGGAACATTTGAGGGAATGCTCGCTTCGCAAAAAGGTGTCATTACCGATAATGGTATCGATTATTATTGGTTTGCCGGGCAGTTGGGCTTGACGCTAAATGTAACCGGAAAAGTCAATTTCGGAATCATAAAATCTTCACTTGAATTTGAAGCATCTATCATTGCAGGCCTTGCGCTTGAGCGTTACCACTTGGTTACGTTTTCAGCCACCTTTATGATTAAGATCGAATTCCAAGTGAAAATGGTATTCTTTACCATCAAATTCCGTTTCTCCTTTGAATTGACACTTTTCACCTTTACGCTCGGGGCGCAAGGCGATAAGCCTGCTGAACTTTCTGGCCCGACTGCACCATTTACAGCGGCTGATGCCAATAGTACAAACAGCCCTGTTCAGAAAAAAACTGCTCAGTTTGAAGAAGCTCAGGTAGTTAATTTGGAAGAGATTACACCAACTAAGCTGGAGGTCTACTTTACTTTACAGTCAACAGCTGTGCAAACCGATACAAATGCCGCATTCGCTTCGTATGCCGTGGCATCATTTGTTATTTCTATTGACGAATTCACCAATATGGTGAAAGCCTTAATGCCTTATATGGCTTTTGTTTATGGAGGAAGTACATTGACCGATCAGTTGAACAATATTTTGGCAAATATTTCTACCATTGAGAACGATGCACTTACTACTATGGGAACCTTATTTACGGTAGAAGTAGATGCTGGTTCCTCCGCAGATTCTAGTTCTGGTGATAGCATGGAAGTTGGTATTTTTGCCTTGCCTCCTGGCTTGCAAATGACTTACGCCGGCAATACCATTAATTTTGATAAGACCCAATCCTCTCCGGATTATCTTCAAACCGTGCAGGATTATTTCAATCAATTACAAGATGACACCGTCGAAAACCCGAGTTTGGCAACAGCCAGTACCGTACCGGTAACCCAGGTTCTTTTTGAAAATTATTTTGGACTAGTCGTACAAGGAGCAGCTGCGACGATGTTGTCATCCATCCAAAATGGTACTACCTATGCAAATTTGACAGATGCACTCGACGATCTAGACTATGACAGCCTCTCTGGCTCGGTGAGTCGTTATTTACAAGCTGGTTTGCAACTGCCAGTTCCGTCTGACACCTCTACTTTGGCACCAATGTATGCCCTTACCAACCAACAAGTAGCTGTTGCTTTTGATAAAGATGGCAACCCGATACTAGAATTTGATCTTTCTGCCCAGTCAACCCTCCCCTCTTGGTTGAGTCTAAAAACCAATAGCGATGGTAATTTGGTAGAAAATCTGGATGCCAGTCAAGTCTTTAATGATCCACAAGTGACGGATTCTTGGATGGGCAATGCGGCCAATATTGATCCGATTAAACCTTTTGTGCGCATTTTCCAATTGACGACTTCTCAGCAATGGACGGATAGCACTGGTACTAACTGGAATATGCGTCCGTTTACGGATGATTTAAGTTCATTGATTCAGAATGCCAGCCAAGGCGAACTCGCTAAAATGTATATCGCTGAACTAGCACAAAATGCTAATGCACAGCAACAAGATGTGGACAATTTGACGAAAGTCAATACTACGCCCGGCTTACTGATCAAATTTAAAATCCAGCAACTCCCTAAAAAACAAATTTCGGGTAGCAATAATACCTACATGGAAAATGTGTATCAAGTCATCGGAACCGATGAAAATACACGCGACTTGATACAGGAGGTGTTGGACAACAATGACTTATCTTCTATTGCGAATGTTCATTTTTTGAC
>JALEHC010000534.1 GCA_022763215.1 Saprospiraceae bacterium | reverse complement strand
TTGGCTATTTATAGTGCTGGTCTGCTTGTTTCGTTTTCTAATCAAACAAAAATGGTGCTTTTATGAAAACGAAACTATCGTCAGTCCTTTTTTTTGCTGTCTTTTTTATCTTTTCTTGTGAGAAGGAAGTTGCTATACTAGAGCCTTGTGAAGGTGATATGCAATTCGATACACTACAGGCTTTTGCTTCTTCTCAAGATTTTTTGCCTTACGACTATACCTTCGAAAAACGACTAGTCTTTAAGAATGAGGCAGGAGAAGAATTGATATTTTCACCTGCTAGGCCCACTCCAAAAATTGAGGTATATACTTATGGAACAACTTATGCCTGCTCAGATGGCACTAGACCGTATATCGAATACTCAGCAAAAGCAGAATTGTACCCTTATCGTTCAAGTCAAGATATCCAGCTTCTATTTTCCATTGAACCCAAGTTGCAAGAAATGGACGGTGGCTTCGCATTCTATGATGCGCTTTCCGTTTCAGTTGTACTTTTTGGTGATGATGTTTTAGACACCCGTTTACACCGAATGGATATTCCTACATCCTTCCGAGACCAAGAAGCTTTTGAAACCAATAGCATTTTTAACTTCCAAGAAGTATTTGCCTCCAAAGATATTGGCGGAAGAACCTACCCAGAGGTCTATATCGGCCAAGTAGAAGGAAATCAACAATTGGCTTACTCTCCTGCCGCTGGTTTACTTGAATTTAAAGACGTAGAGGGAACCACCTGGACCTTTGACCGGATCGAAACACAGTCTACCGAACAAGCATTTGATTTTCAATTGCCTGACCAGAATGGCGATATGGTTCAACTATCTGAAATTGAAGCCGACTTGATTATCATAGATTTCTGGGCATCTTGGTGCGTCCCTTGTCGAGAGGAAAATGTAGAAGTCTTAAACCCGCTTTATGCCCAATTTCAATCGCAGGGCCTTGAAATCGTCAGTTTGTCTATAGATGAAGAAAAAGCTCCTTGGTTAGCAGCAATTGCAACCGACAATATGAGCTGGATAAATGTCAATGATGAAAATGGCTGGAACACTGATTTACGTAATTACTATGAAGTCTATGGAATTCCGACCACTTACTTGATAGACCCTGACTTGAATGTCGTCGCAAAAAATCTCCGAGGAGAAGCCCTCGTTGAATTTGTCGAAAACTATCTGGAATAACCATTTTTTTGAAGCCACTTCAGGCCTTCTCGTTCTGTCAGAGCGGGAAGATCGTGTTGTGCAACAAAGTCCATTACTGCTTTTGCATTGAGCTTCGAGAATTGCCGTAAGGCCCAGCCAGCCGCCTTTTGCACAAAGAATTCATCAGAATCTTTGCGTGATAATATAAACTCAAACAATAAATCTGCATCCGTTTTTTCACGAAAGTGAAGCTGAAAAAGAATAGCACAACGCTGCAACCAAATATTGTCACTTCGTATCCATTGCTTCGGATACAGCTCTATCAATTCTGGTTCTCTAAGCAGTATGCCACCCATCAGACGCGGAGCAATGAAGTCGATGGTGTCCCACCAGGATTTAGTCAGAACCAACTTGACGTACAATGGCATAAAAGAAGAATCTACTTTTTTGGCAATCGGAATCATCATATCTCCCACAAAGTATTGCATTTCCCGAAAGGGTGAAGCAAAACAAGCCCGGCAAAATTGCTGCAATGCTTCGCCTTCTGGTCTACCATATTTTTTCAGGTAAGACTTACTCAATTCCTTTCGAAGTGGCGATTTAATGCCCAAAAACGAAAATTGATTGCGCATATATTTGGCCATAGGCCCCGCCTGATCTTCATCTGCATGAGCTTGGAAATGAGCCAAGAGTTGTTCGTATGGAGCTGCCATAAAAAAAGCCATTGGTTTAGCTAAAATTAGCACTTCCAATGACTTTCAAAAAATTTGTAATGAAAATTGTTTTATCCTAAAGAAATACAAAAGGTTTTCTTCAGTTGCCCATAGAACAAAAAAATTTCGTTGTTATAGTTTGGCCAATCCATTTAAAACAGTTTGCTCATCCACAGCATCCAAATGTACCAGATACACAGAATTGAGCGTATGGCCAATCGGTAATTGCCCCCAGAACAATTGCTCCTGCTTGAGCCCCAGCACAATCATCTGTGCAGGCTCGCCCACCGGGATATTAAAACTGGTAAAACTTTGCCCCTGTGGATACATACGCACGACCGTATTGTGATTTTCAAAAAGCAAAAACGCGATCTGCTGATCCATACTACCGTATTTGCAGTGGTATTTCGCACTCAGCATACTCAGCTTTCGGTTGAGCTTAAGCGGATGATTACAACTCAACCAACCTAATCGCTTGGTTTTGAAATAGTAATAAGATCGCTCCGCTTTCTTTTTGATACGGATATTCTTTTTGGACAATTCTTTCCAGTCAAAAGCTTGCTTAAGCAAGACAGATCGGCTGGTGGCTTGGCTTTCGCCAAATAAGCGCATCGGCAAAGGCGAAGGCGGCTGGTAGATTGTAGGCACCATCACTTCTATCGTACGGCACAATTGCAGTTCCTGCTCGCCTTGTGTTGCACGAATATACATCATGCCGCCACTGACCATCATTTGATCTTCGGCTGTGCTAAACTTGCCCGTTAGTACCATTTCTGCTTTTGAAAAGACTTCTTTGACAAATAGCTTGATTGTTCCTTGCCGAATGACTTGTCCGGTCGCATCTTCAAAAGCAAAAGCGGGTAGCTGAAAACGTGTCCCCATTCTACCTTCCAGCGCAATTGCCTTGTTGGCGGACGTTTCAAAAATTTGTGGACGAACCCCGTTTAAGTCAAAAAATTCGTGTAGATTTTGATACGGATTGCTTTTCAAAACCCGAATCATAGGTTTTCCCTGCATCAACATAGTGTGAAGTTTTCTCGGTTAACTGACCGCAAAATCCCGGCTTTTTGGAAAAATGGTTGCCTGTTTCTCCCACATTTTATCCGTTACCCGAATTTGTGCCAAAAGAAAATTAAATGCGTAGAAAGCCTCTCAAGCAATAATTAGAGAAATGTAAATAGCGATTAGCCAGTAAGCTGGCCTACTGAATTGAATAGATACTATGTTGGTATGTATTAGCGAAAAAATTGAGGGGTAAGTACACTTTTACGTGTTCAACAAATATATAATTTTTTTTCCTTTTCTCCACTTTCGTGGAAAACTTTAATCTGGCGTAGCGACTGCAAAATTGCTGTTTTCACTTTCGAGAATAAGCTCACCTCCTTGGCTATCAAATAAATGAACCCTGAATCGCAGGGTAATATTTTGCGTAAGCTGCCCATTATTATTTTCTTCAAATGCTTCCCGACTAAGAATCTCAAAGAAGGAATCGTTGGGTTGTACCTGACGATCAGAGCGGTATTCCTGTCCATTATCGTCAATATAAATCCAATTCACCCGACTTAGTTGTAATTCATTTATAGGTCCGCCAGTTATTTCCAGGTCAGTTTCAAAGTTAAGTCCAAGCTCACAGAATGAAGTAATTTGATTGCCACCAACAGGTGTACTCATAATCTCCGTAGTAAACGATTTTTCAACATTTTGGCCCGTGTTGTCCGTAATGCTCAGAAGGTGGGTAAAATAAATGGGCTGGTCTGGTATACTATCCTGAATAGGAACAATGATACTAGCAGTCGTCTCGCCTGTACTCCACGAATACGTAAATGGCGGCTCCCCTCCATCATGATTAACCGTATACTGCAAAAAAGCCCCTCCCTGAACAATGCTGGCCTCCACATCAAATTGCCAAGGGGCTATCGCTGGCCCAATCATCTGGTTGACATAAGTGCCTTGGCAATCACCCAAAGCTTCTATACCTACCGGAAAAGCGGAATTATTTTCCATTTCAAACACAATTGGAGCAGGGGCAATTATAATCGTATCTGGTAAAGAAAATAGATAATTAAACGTATCCAGGCCGGGCGTTCCTAACCAATCCGGAAACACCCTGTATTGATAAGTCGTGTCAAACACAGAGATAACAGGTTCCACAAAATCATAGCTACCTTCGGCTAATGATACAGCCGGATCAAAGGCACCGCCTACTGTACTTTGCTCATAATCACGAATTTCGAGTCGCAAAGAGGGCCTACATTGCTGGTCACAACCCTCAGGCTGATAAGCTCCCCAAAAGGTCTGTACGCCCAAAGCATCCTGAAACGTACCGGTTTCCATAAAGAAATTATTATCAGCCGACCATTTGAGACTATCATTCCCAAGTTGGGCTTCCAACTGAAAAATAGGCGTTGCCCCATTTGGCGCAGGTACGTCAATCGGATCACAAGCTATTAGCAAAAGACCTGATAATAACAGGATATATTTTATATTTTCTCTCCACATAATTCTAATCAATAAAATAACGAATTCCCAACTGCAGCTGCAGTGGTTCCGATTCACGGTAAATCAACGGGAAAGGGCGCTCATACGATTCATCCAATACACTTCCCAGCGTGTAATTCAGCTGCAATTCCACCATCCAGCGTTTCCCAAGTTCATACCCGTACCCCATACTCAAATCGATTGGCCAAATTTCAAAGCCATCTTTCACAATCCAGCCTTGTTCCACTTGGTTGGTATTAAACAAATTAGGATCACTCACACCATCAAAACTGGTGCGCAGGCTACCTCTAAGTCCCAACAGGTAATTCAATTGAGCTCCAATTGCCAATCTATGCCGGTTATTTTGATACCCGACCATTAATGGTATTTGTACGTAATGTAATTGAGTTGGAAGCAAGAAATAATTCAATTCTGATTTTCCAAAGCGATAATTGGCAATACTTTCTGCTTTCGCAAATCCAAACTGGCCTGTTCGCAGATGATACTGTATGCCACTTTCTACGAACCAATTGGCATCAAAATGATAACTGGCAAATAGTCCGGTTTTCCAACCAATCAAGCTTTCATTGGCCCCCGTGCGATACGGGTATAGCGAGGCATAAGCTGCCACTCCCCAGCGCCACTTTTCGTAAGCGACCTTTATCATCGGTTCTTCTCTCCGTACATTACCGAAATTTCCTGGCCTCTCGTAGCGCAGGGGCTCTCTTTCAAGAGTAGACAGCATTGGAATGGCTAATTGTTTTAACTTTTGGTTGGCATTAGCTTGAACCTTGTTTTGATTTGGCTTATTTTCTGGTTTAGCGTTATGCTGAACTTTTGCCTTTTGCTCGTCTTTTGCTTGTTCCTCATTGGCCGTAGTTGTCGTCTTTTTCCTTTCGGTAAATGCTTTCTCCGCTGTACGATCTATTTCTTCTTTTGCCTTTGCGGCAAATGTGTCTCGAGTATCTGACGATGGATTCTGCTTCGAAGATGGTGACAAATTAGCATTTGATGAATGCGGAGCTGAGGTCTGCGGTGTTTCTGTTACGTCTGGCTGTACCGTGGCATCCGTAGTAGGTGCTTCAGATTTGGCGACAGCCGGAAGATCAAAGAAACTACTAAGCGGAGATGGCGCTGCTTTTGGCCAAAACCACCAAAGTAAGAGAGCCGTAACAAGTACTGAGGCTGCTCCGCCCAACCACCACCAGAAAGCCAAGCGCTTTTTGCGCTTTTGCTCGTCTAGCAATGCTTCTGCTGCTGCCCAATGTGCCTCATCGAACTCGATTTGGCGTTGGCTCATTTTATTTTTAAAAAAATCATCCAAATGTTCCATATCAGATGCTTTAAATCACTCTTGAAGAATTCATCGCCTTTCTCATCCACTCAGCCAGTTTTTTTCGTGCCGAGGATACATGCCACTTGGAAGTTCCTGCACTAATTTTGAGCATTTCAGCAATTTCCTTATGCGTATACCCGTCAATAGCGAAAAGGTTGAATACCTTTTGGGTCATACTGGGTAATTGCTGTATTAATGCTTCGAGCTGAGCGGCATCAAATTGTTTATCGGCTTCGTTCAGATCTACCAGTTCAGAGCTAGCTTCGATCTCTGAAAAATCCTTGTATTCAATTAATTCTTTTACGTGTCGGTTTTTGCGGTATTCATCAATGATCGTGTTGATCATAATTCTCCGAATCCATGCCTCGAAAGGTATCTTAGTTCGGTAGGTGTCCATCTTAGTGATGATTTTGAGAAAACCCTGATTCAAAACGGCAGCCGCATCCGATTCCTCGCGATGATAACGCAGACAAATGCTCATAAGTACCGGGTAACAAATCCGATACAGATTATATTGAGCTTTTCGGTCTCCCCGTTTGCAGTCTTTAATCAGTTGTGGGTCCAGATTCAAAATAAATCACCTCGGTTACAAATAAAGAAAAGGACAGGGGCTCGCACCCCTGTCTTAGAACTCATGCGCAAAAATTTCGCTGTTCGCTTTAAAATACTCTTTTATTTCTTAATCAATTTTTTACTCATAACTTCTTGTCCTTTCTTCACATTGATGAAGTACAGACCAGCAGGTAATTCGGCAGTATCCCAGCTAATGCGTTGTTCACCAGCACCTAGACGTACATTTTCTAATCTGATCAATTGTCCAGATGCATGCATCAATTCTACTTGCAAATCACTTGCTTCTAACAAATTCAACTCAATCTGTAGTTGATCTGCCACCGGATTTGGCGCAAGCCGAATACCAGACGTCAAAATTTGTTCCAATGTCTCGGTTACCATCACCCCATCATTGCTCACCTCGAAAAGAATATTTGCAACAGTCGGGTTGTCAGGAGATAAAGTTACCAGATAGAATACTTGATCCATACCTGTAACTTCTATACCTACCTTATATGTACCCCAGTCGAGGCCACTAAATTTGAATGTACCCTGAGCAGATGTTTTGCGATGTGCCAATAGTGTATTGGAAGTAGACATCAACATCACAGATACGTTGGCCATTGGATCGTTGACAATAAAACCGTCTAACTCCTCTACCAGTCCATTAATCTCACCATCACCACCATTGAAACCATCTTCAGGAACCAATACAATATGATCAAAATCGCCGGTAGAACCATTTGGCACGGAGATGACATCTGCTTCATTCCACCAGATTGTAGAGAAGTGATAGCTTGGTGCATAATCGTCATAACCAAAAGAACCAGGATTCAATTCTGCTTTGGTAATGTAATCGCCTTGCGGTACATCTTCGAATAAATAATATGCCAAGCCACTTGGCGCACTTGCAAACTCAACAGAGTCTACGAGCTCTGTTCCCAAAGTAGTTAGTTCATAAAGGTATACCCATCCGTTGATCAACTCCTGATTTAAAGAATCTTGTAGGTAAATAATACCACCAATGTCGTAGTTGTCGATCGCTGATACAAACACACAGGCTAAAGAAATACACCCATTCGCATCTGTCACTGTTACACAATATTGACCCGTTTCGGATACTTCAATTACAGCGGTTGTCTCTCCTGTACCCCAGCTATAAGCGAAAGGAGCTTCCCCTCCTGCATTGGCTTCCAATTGCACAGAAGTGCCAACAACAGTTTGACTGATGAATAATGAGCAAGAGTCCTGTCCACCACCATCTTCAATATGGTAGATACAAGCTTCTGCCATACAACCAGTGTTGTCCGTAATGGTTACACAATAATTACCCGTTTGGGTTGGCATAATGTCAGCGGTTGTCTCTCCTGTATTCCACTCGTAGGTAAATGGTGCTTCACCAGAAGCATTCGCCTGAAGGATTCCACCACCAATTGGGCAAGTAATGAAAGCGGAACATAGCGAATCTTGTGGATTATCGTTATGGCTATAACAACTAGTCGCCACACAACCCGTTGCATCAACCACTGTTACACAATAAAGGCCTGACATATCAAGAGATATTACAGAACCAGTCTGACCTGTTGACCAACTATAAGTGAATGGCGCTGTTCCACCAGCTGTAGCCTGTAGAACAGTTCCATTCTGTACCAAATTTAATTGAACATAACATGAAGTATCGTTCGGGTTTCCGTTGTCAAAGAAGAAACAAGACTCAGCCACACAGCCTTGAGAGTCGGTCATTGTTACACAATAAGTGCCTGTCTGAGAAGGGAAAATCACGGCTGAAGTTGAACCATTGCTCCAGCTGTAAGTAAATGGCGGGACACCAAAACCAAGAGCACCTAGCCCACCTGCTGCGGTAATAGAAATATCCACCCCACAACTATCCTGAGTCGTTGAATAGGTATAACAAGCAGTTGCTGCACAACCACCAGCATCCGTAATTTCGACACAATATTCTCCTTCCTGCGTCGGGAAAATACTCTGCGTCGCCTCGCCTGTATTCCAAGCATAACTGAATGGCCCTACGCCACTGCTGTTGGCTACCAGTGCACCTGATGGATTGGCATCAATGGTAGCTTCGCAATTAGCACAGTAATCAAAATCAACCACGGCATCATAATTGCCTGGATTGAAACCTACTGTTGCATACAAATATCCGCTTCCATTACAATCTTGTAAAGACAGGTAATACAAGCCTTGTGTAATTTCAGCAGGCACATCAAAAGCATCCGCATAACCACCATTGGCATCTGTGGTTACCGTATTGAAATAGAAGAAATTGCTCACTGCGGAAGAGTCGGTCACGATGTGTACATCAACACCTTCTACAGGATCGCCATTGGGATAAGTAATCGTACCTGAAATATTAACCGTATTTTGTGCTTGCACAAAACAGGCAGCGATTAACATCAGAAAAAGCAATAAAGATTTTTTCATTATCATAATTTTTATGGACATGGTTACTTTTGGCTTTCTTTCGCCATGGGTCCTCATTGGTGAATAATTTGCTATTTTCACCTACATACACGGAGCTTTTTCCATTAGGGTTGGGTCAGCCTTGATTTTTTTTTGACTTTCGTCAAATTTTTTTTTCTCACGTTCAAATTGATTGCATGCAACCTTTAGCAGAAAGAATGCGCCCCAGACAACTGAGCGACTACATCGGCCAGTCGCATCTGATCGGCTCAGGTGCTATTTTAGCGGAAGCGATAGAAAGTGGACAAATACCTTCTATGATATTGTGGGGACCACCAGGTGTTGGAAAAACTACGCTTGCTCGCATCATCGCCAATCGGATGGATCGACCTTTCCATACGCTCAGTGCCATCAACTCTGGTGTAAAAGATGTACGTGAAACGATTAGCAAAGCTAAAAACCAACGTTTTTTTGATCGCCCCAATCCTATTTTATTTATTGATGAAATTCACCGCTTTAGTAAATCTCAGCAAGACTCTTTGCTGGGGGCAGTCGAGCAAGGAATTGTCACGCTGATCGGTGCAACAACCGAGAACCCATCTTTTGAAGTGATTCCAGCCTTGTTGTCTCGCTGTCAGGTATATGTACTCGAACCATTGAGTAAGGAAGAACTCATCCAATTGGTTGATCAAGCGATTGCTAAAGACGAAGTGTTGAGCAAAAAAAATATTGAAGTCAAAGAATATGAAGCTATGCTGCGGCTTTCGGGCGGAGACGGTAGAAAGCTCTACAACATTCTGGAGTTGATGGCCAATACACAGGTAGCTGAAGGAGAAGCGATTGTGATTACCAATGAATTAGTAAAAAAGAAAGTACAACAAAACATCAGCCGTTACGATAAAACTGGCGAACAGCACTATGATATTATTTCAGCTTTTATCAAATCTATTCGCGGAAGCGATCCTAATGCTGCCGTTTACTGGCTCGCCCGAATGATTGAGGGTGGTGAAGATGTCAAATTTATTGCCCGAAGAATTATCATCGCCGCATCAGAAGATATTGGCCTCGCTAACCCAAATGGTCTGCTCATGGCTACTACTGCATTTCAGGCGGTACAGGCCGTTGGCCTTCCTGAAGCCAGAATCATCCTTTCGCAAGCTGTCATTTATTTGGCGACAGCCCCCAAAAGCAACTCTGCCTACATGGCGATCAACAAGGCGCAAGCTTTGGTGCGACAGACTGGTGATTTGCCCGTTCCGCTCCACTTGCGCAATGCACCGACCAAACTAATGAAAGAGTTGGACTATGGAAAAGGCTACAAATATGCACACGACTATCCAGGTAATTTTGTGGAAGAAGAATTCTTACCAGAAGAATTAAGAGGAAAAAAATTATTTGAACCAGCCCAAAACCCAACAGAAAACAAAGTCAAAGAAAGACTCAAAAATCAATGGAAGGATCGGTATAAATATTAAAAAACCAGCTCCCTCAAGGAGGAAGCTGGCCATTCATTTATTAATTTAAAGCACATTACTTTTCAATCAAATTATTTGCCGAGGAACGGATAGGCGCCATCGGCATTGGGTTCTGGAGAAACCGTTGTCTTCAGCGCTGCATAATAATTGCGCTTATTGCTTTTCTCAATTTCCTGTAAACTATCATAAAATGTAGCAATGTAAGCCAAGATTTCTGCTTTCGAAACTCTACTTAATCCACTTTGCTCGTTTATGACCTTTTCGATTGCAGCACGCTTGATTTTGAACAATCCAAAAGTACGCTTGAGCACTTTGTCTTCTACTGGCAAGCCAAGAAATGCACGCTCACGAACACTTTTCAGCCCATAATCGACATTTGGTTGTGCATAAGAAGCATTTACCAAACCAGAGAAATCAAAATCATAAGGTACTGGAATCAATTCACCCCCATTTTTAGGCTGAACCATTTTCAGGTTACGCAACATCGGTAAGTTATAATCCGCGTTTCCGATCATATATTGGAATACTGCCATAGTATTCTCGTCTAAGGTAGAAACAACCGACGGATCAGGATTGAGTTGCTCGTATTCTTTACCACCTGCACGCTTGGCCATTTCATCAGTATCTTCGATGATAAAGCCATAACGCTTGATTTTGCCCATTTTATCATTGGCATCGATGTAAGTAATCTTGACCAATTGTACGCGGTAAGATTTGTCTGTCAGTTGCTGGTACATTTTGTAGGCCAACAATTCTTTGATAACATTTTCCTTACTTTCGTAGCGCGCATCCAAGCAGTGCGTAACTAGTTTGAGATCATTAAACTCAGGTTCGATTCCGGCTGCTGCCAAATGTTTCTTTGGAAACTTCAATTTTACGGGTGGAAAGTCGCATATACGACGACGAAACTTACCACGTGGACGCAGCTTTACGATTAGTTGCTTGTCATTGAAGGTAATCAGTCCTTTTTGAAATTCTTCGGTGCGGCGCTCCTCGATGAGCGTACTCAGGTTGGTTTCGATAGTAACATCCAGGATTTCATCGTCTTGATAGATCATATCAAAAACGCTGATTCCTTTGTTTAGCGGCTGAGAATGATTAGTTTCAGCCATTAAAAAGCTAGTGCTCAGTAAACAGAGCAACAGCCCTAAAAACTGGTTTTGTGGTCGGGTGATCATGGTAATTTTTTTGAATATTTTTACAGTCGGTGGTACAATCAAAAACACAGTGCCTTTGATTGAATTTTTATAGCTTATATTAGGAAGGATGTTCAGAATATTCATTCGTTGCACCTTGATTAATTTTTAACAATTATTTTAACTAATATTTACATTGAATCTGCCCTTTTAAAGACAATGCAAAACTACACCAAAGCAGAATATAATTCCAGTATTTCGAGTTAATTGTTGTTAATTCAAAATTATATTCTAAACAAACTTTTGTATTGATGATAAATTTGCAGGAATGCAGGTAGTGCCCAATTAAGCGATTGACAGTCAGAAGAAGAAAAAATATTTGTAACTGATGTATGGAAAAAAACTCTTTTTAGCATTCATTTTGTTAAGTTTTTTAACAACTTGCCGTAGTCCAGAGACGGAAAAAACGCCTCTTTTTAAGCCAGGCAAAAAAGCCAAAAATGTCATCCTAATGATAGGTGATGGTATGGGCCTTGCTCAAATCACAGCAGCCATGTATTCTAACCGAAATCGACATGCACTGGAGCAGTTTCCCATCATCGGTTTTCATAAGCAATATTCTTACAATGACCTAATCACCGATTCCGCTGCCGGTGCCACGGCTTTTGCCTGTGGCGTAAAGACATACAACAATGCCATCGGCATGGGGCCAGATACCACAGCGGTACCTTCTATACTGGAAGAAGCGGAAGAAAAAGGCCTCGCTACAGGTGTGGTCGTTACATCCATCATTACCCATGCTACTCCTGCGGCCTTCTTTGCCCACCAACCTTTAAGGGTATTTTACGAAGATATTGCGACTGATCTTTTGAGCCAAGAAGTCGATTTCATCATAGGCGGAGGTCGGGCTTACTTCAATCAGCGCAAAAATGATGATCGAAATTTAGTCGCTGAATTTCGCGAAAAAGGCTACCTCATCTACAACTTTAATGAAGATGACCTAAGCAATATTCGGGTCAATCCTAACCGAAATTTTCTCTATTTTACTTCTGACTATCAACCTCCTTCTATCGAAGCTGGTCGTAATTACCTGCCTTTTGCCAGCCGATTAGCCGCAGATTACTTATCCAAGCATAGTGAAGAGGGCTTTTTCCTACTTGTTGAAGGGTCTCAGATTGATTGGCGTGGCCATGCCAACGAAGGCAAACGCTTAATTAAGGAAGCGCTCGATTTTAACAATACCATCAAAAGAGTGATGGAGTTTGCTTCTAAAAGGGATGATACGCTCGTTATCGTAACTGCTGATCACGAAACGGGTGGAATGGCCATCGAACAGGGCTCAAAGATGGGCCGCATTAACGCCAAGTTTACAACCAACAACCATACAGGCTCTTTGGTGCCGGTTTTTGCTTATGGCCCATCGGCAGAATTGTTTGGTGGAATTTATGAAAATACAGACATCTATCACAAGATGCGTCAAGCATTGCAATTTGATGATATTGCAGAGATTTCAGGCGCCTTAGGCAAATAATTGATCGTTTACTGATCTAACCATGCTTTGAAGGCACCTGTTCGTTCCCGGCTAACGATAATCTCATCATCTTCCAAGCCGAACAAACTGATTTTCAGTCGACTATTAGAATAAGCAACTGCTTTTTCGATAGCATCAATATGGGCAACATACTTTCGATTTAAGCGAAAAAACTGATTAGGGTCCAATAATCCTTCTAATTGCTCCAAGGTATAATCAACGGCATGTCGTTTGCCATTTTTTTGTCGAAACCAGACGGTTTTGTGCTCACTAAAAAAATACAGAATATCTTCTACCCGAATACTCGACAATTGATGACCCGACTTGACAACGAACCGGCTTTTATATTGCTTTTGCATCATTTGCATCGCTCGCCGTATTTGCTCCATCCCATCTTCCTGCTGCTCACCGCCAAAACGAGCTTTCATACGTTCGTATTTCGCGAAAGCGTCGCCTAAATCGTCCAAGTCAATCGGTTTGAGCAAATAATCAATGCTATTGACTTCGAATGCTTTCAGAGCATAGGCATCGTAAGCGGTGGTAAAGATCACCGGGCAGGGCATTTCCACCTGATCAAAGATTTCGAAGCTACTTCCATCAGCCAATTGTATGTCCAGAAATGCCAGATCAAGTTCCGGGGATTTCGCCAAATAGGCCACGGCTTCCTGGACACTATCCAATTGAGCTAAAACTTTTATGTCCGGATTTTGCTGTTCCAGCAACATTTCAAGTCGTTCAGCGGCTAGCGCTTCATCTTCGACTATGATGACGTTTATGACACTCATCTTAATTTATTTCCATTTTAATGATTGGAACCATCACTTCAAACCGATCTTCTGTTTCATTGATTTCCAGCGGCTTATCTGTCAACATTTGGTAACGGGCTTTAATATTGGGCAGCCCCACACCCACCGAATCCTGTTGATTTGATTTTAATTGAAGATTATTCCATACCGTCAGGTACTCTTCGGTTTGTTGTATACCAATGTGTAAAGGCGTATTTTTTGAAACGATATTGTGCTTGACTGCGTTTTCTACCAGCATTTGTAATGTCAGCGGAGCTACTACCATATCGGTTTCTGGCCTAACTTGAAGATCAAAGTGCAAGTTTTCACCAAATCGAATTTTCACCAAAAAGATATACGCTTCCAAGGCTTTGAGTTCTGTACTTAAAGGAACCACCTCTTGGTCTCTTGTATCCAGCACATAACGATATACTTTACTCAACTGCTTGATGAATTTGGCTGCCGTATCCTGGTCTTTGTAGACCAAGGTGGATAACACATTCAGGCTATTGAACAAAAAGTGCGGATTCACCTGATTTTTTAAGCTCTCATACTGCGAGGCCAGCGCCATACGCTTATGTTGCTCTGCTTCCACCGCTGCTTGTCGCCAACTCAATAAGAACCCACGGCCGTGCAAAAAGAAGGAAACAACTACGGTCACCGAAATTACCGAAATCAAAAAACCAGTATCAATCCAGCGAAATGCTTGCACTGGATTTACACCAAATCGCAAACAAGCCAAAATTAGAAACACAATAACCGCTGCCAAAATGGTATATACAAACATCAATATTACACTGTAAATGAATCGCTTAACCGGAGCATCTAGCCACGACACATGCGTATCCAGCCAATCGACTAACATACCATTTCCTACGCCCAGGGCCACCCACAGACTACCATTGACTAGCCAACTCCAAGCAAATTCAGAAACCGAGTCAATCTGTCCAAAAATAAAGAAGAAAACAACGGTCAGTGATCCTCCTCCCGCCAGAAAGTGCGTTGCGATTATTTTGAGCCAGTATCTTATCTTTTCGTTCATACGGTAGGTTTGCATAGTTCCGGAAGCCATTAATGGCTTCCGGATTTTGCTCAATATACTTTTTTGTTTATTGCTTTGTACCATCAGAAGCCAGCTTTTCGGTTGCTTTCTTTAACAAATAGGCACAAGTTCTGACACCCCAATTCGGATGAATCGCTGTTTCTGGCTGAAATCCGGCAAATGCTTTTTCGGCTTTCGCCAAAATCGGCTGTGCATTGGCGGCCCCACCTCCAAAGAATTCAGGTGTATAGAGTACGTTTTGTCCTTTCAAGTAGAGGGCTCTTGGATGAGCAGGATTTATTTCAAGTGCTTCATCTAATACTGCATGTGACATCGGGCTAAACTTTGCTCCCATGGCCATCGGATCTTCCCAGATTCTTCCTTGATAAATTAAACCTTGTAATGCCAAGATTTCTGCATTTTTATCAGTTTTGGCTTTCGCCAAATCCAACAATTCTTGTGCTTGGTCAAGATGTGCATTACAGACATTCATATTTCCTTTTTGCATTTGAATAGTAGCCATGGTCATCTGGCAGTAAGATTGATAATAAACGGGTAGCCACTCGCCTTTTTCTGCTTGTGCAATACGACCAAATGCATTATTTAATTGCTGCAAAGTAGTCATAGTCCTTGCGGTATCTAATGTAGTTATTTGCGTAAGCATAGCCTTTTCATAGCGGCTTTGCTGTGCATTTAA
>JALEHC010000533.1 GCA_022763215.1 Saprospiraceae bacterium | reverse complement strand
GGAAGAGAAAGCCTCGTGTTTAAAGTATTTAAAAAGTAAAATAGGTTGGTCTGAGGGTGGATTTTTATCGCTTCAAAAATACCCCTCTAAAATTTTTGTGCGAAATTAGACCTGTTTTTCAGTAAGTTACAAAGGTTGGTGTTGACTTTTTTTATATAAAACCTTGGTTTTTGTGTAAAAGAAAATTACCTTTGCACTCGCCTTTGGAAAGGGCTTCCCATTTGCGGACTTGTCTGCAGCCAAAACAGGAGCAAAACAAAGGTTATAGACTTTATTGATTTATAAAAATTACACAAAGTGGATACGTTAAGTTATAAGACGCAATCGGCTAAGAAGGAGACAGTAGAACGCAAATGGTACATTATTGATGGAGAAGGCGAAGTCGTAGGTCGTCTTTGTACAAAAATTGCTAATGTATTGCGCGGTAAGCACAAACCTTCTTATACGCCACACGTAGATACAGGTGATTATGTAATCGTTGTCAATGCAGACAAGGTACGTTTCACTGGTCAGAAGTGGCAACAAAAAGAATACATCACATTCTCTGGTCACCCAGGCGGACAGAAGCGCATGATTGCAGCTGAAAAGCTAGTGAAGAAGCCAAGAGATATTGTTGAATTGGCAGTAAAAGGTATGCTTCCAAAAACGAAGTTGGGCCGTGCTATGCACAAAAAGCTTTTCGTTTATGAAGGTGCTGATCATCCGCATGAAGCACAGCAGCCAGAACCATTCAATTTTTATTAATTCAAAACATCTGATGATCGTCGTAAATGGCGATTGCTCAAAATAGCATTTTAATTATGGAAATGATCAATGCGACGGGAAGGAGAAAAGCATCAGTTGCAAGAGTGTATCTAACCAAAGGCGATGGCAACATCAGCATCAATGGTAAGAACCTGGAAGAATACTTTCCAACACCTCATATCAGAGCAAATGTAACGGCTCCTTTTCAAACCGTACAGGTTGATAATATCTACGACCTGAAAGTAAATGTAAAAGGAGGCGGATTCAAAGGGCAAGCAGAAGCGGTACGTATGGCTATCTCTCGTGCTCTAGTGAAATTGAACGAAGACTTCCGCAAACCATTGAAAGATAAGAAATTTCTTACGCGAGATGCTCGTGCGGTTGAACGTAAAAAGTACGGTCGTCCAAAGGCGAGAAAGAGCTTCCAGTTCTCAAAGCGTTAATGTATTTTTTCTTATTTGCTCAAAATTTAAAAAGATTGCGCAGGTCCTTTCGTGGCTTGCGCCAAATAATATTCGAAAATGGAAAAACCGAGCTATAAAGATTTGTTGGATGCAGGTGTTCATTTCGGTCACCTGAAGAAAAAGTGGAACCCAAAAATGTCTCCATACATCTTCATGGAGCGTAAAGGTATCCATATTATCGACCTGAATCGCACTTTGGAGTGCATGGACCGTGCGGCGAATGTAATGCGTCAGCTGGCTCGCTCAGGTAAAAAGATTATGTTCGTAGCTACCAAAAAGCAAGCACGTGATATCGTTTCTAAAGCGGCTTTGAGTGTAGGTATGCCTTATGTGACAGAACGTTGGTTGGGAGGTATGATGACTAACTTCGCTACTATCCGTCGCTCTGTTAAGAAAATGAATACCATCGATAAGATGTTGGCAGACGGTAGTTTGACCAGCGTTACCAAGAAGGAGCGTTTGACGCTTACGCGTGAACGTAACAAATTGGAAAAAGTATTGGGTGGTATCGCTAACCTTAACCGTATTCCTGCAGCGGTATTCCTTGTGGATATCTCTCACGAGCACATTGCTGTTGCAGAAGCTCACAAATTGGGTATGCGTACACTAGGTATCGTGGATACAAACTCTGATCCTAATCAGGTAGATTTCCCGATCCCAGGTAATGACGATGCTTCTAAGTCTGTTGCTATCATCACTGATTATATGGTACAGGCGATCCGTGAAGGATTGGAAGAACGCAAAAACAGCAAAGCTCAGAAAGACGGAGCTAAAAAAGAGAAGCAAGAACAGGCTTAATCAGCCATTGACAATATTAGAATTCTTCTAAAACAGAGGCGGACGTTTGTCCGCCCTTGTTTATATATTCTAGGGCGTTCTGTGGAACGAAAATCTACTATTCAAAGTTATAGGCTAACAGTAAGGCATGAAGTATAAGCATAAGCTGCTAATCGGGTAGTTCTAGTTTTTTCTTCATGCTAAGGATATTCAATTCCTGTAATTTATTATTTCTGAACCCAAGACGAGGTCAAATACCTACTATGTCTTGTATAAACAATTAAAGCGAAAATGAGTACCAAAATTTCTGCCGCTGATGTAAAAAAACTGCGTGATTTGACTGGCGCAGGTATGATGGATTGCAAAAAAGCGCTTACGGAAGCAGAGGGTGATTTCGATAAAGCAATTGAATATCTTCGTAAGAAAGGTCAGAAGCTTTCTGAAAAGCGTGCTGATCGTGAAGCAAACGAAGGGGTAGTTTTGGCTATCACTTCTGATGATAAGAAAAAAGGTGTAATCGTACGTTTGGGCTGTGAAACAGACTTCGTTGCGAAAAACCAAGATTTCGTAAACTTGACTCAAAAGTTTGCTGATATCGCTCTTGCAAATATGCCAGCCGATAAAGATGCTTTCCTTGCATTGCCATTTGCAGATGGCCTTACTGTAGGTGAGAAGGTAACAGAGCAGGTAGGTGTAATTGGCGAAAAAGTTGAGATTTCTGCTTACGAAAAATTGGAAGCAGAAACGGTTTGTCCTTACATCCACATGGGTAACCGTGCAGGTGTTTTGGTAGGCTTGAATAAAGAAGTAAGCGAAGAGGCTTATGCTGGTGGCCGTTCTGTAGCAATGCAGGTAGCTGCTATGCACCCAATCGCTGTTGATAAGGACGGTGTTGATCAGGAAACTGTACAGAAAGAGATCGAAATTGGTAAAGAGCAAGCACGTCAGGAAGGTAAGCCTGAACAAATGCTTGAAAAAATTGCTATGGGTAAATTGAACAAGTTCTACAAAGAAAAGACCTTGTTGCACCAGCAATTTGTAAAAGACAACAAAAAATCAGTTTTGCAATATTTGCAATCTTTTGATAAAGATTTGACTGTGACAGACTTCAAACATGTCACGCTTGGATAATTTCTTCCACAAAGGGCGAGTCAGTAACAACTGATTCGCCTTTTTTTTATCTTTGCCTCAATTTGTAAGAAGCAAAAATAAATCATACATTCAGTCGGCTCTTGGTCTACTTGCTTGTACATGCTATTTTGGCTTCCTACCTTTCCCAAAGCATACCAATATTCGCCCAGTTGCTCTTTGCTTGCAAAAACTCAAAAGACTTTAGATTATGCCAATCAAGTACAAAAGAATTCTGCTCAAACTTAGCGGAGAATCCCTGATGGGACAGCAACAATTCGGTATTGACCCAAGCATGCTTAAGCATTATGCAGCACAGATTAAAGAACTAGTCGATATGGGCGTCGAAGTAGCCGTTGTCATTGGTGGCGGAAACATCTTTCGAGGCCTACAGGCTGCCGGTTCGGGTATCGAACGTGTTCAGGGTGATTATATGGGTATGATGGCCACCGTCATCAATGGTATGGCTATTCAGAGTGCACTGGAATTAAAAGGTGTGTATACTCGTCTGATTTCTGCTATCGAAATGAAACAGATTGCCGAGCCGTATATCCGACGTCGTGCAATCCGCCATTTGGAAAAAGGCCGAGTTGTTATTTTTTCAGCAGGTACAGGTAGCCCTTATTTTACGACCGATTCTGCTGCTGCCTTGCGCGCCAATGAAATCAATGCAGAGGTTATCTTAAAAGGTACACGTGTTGACGGTGTCTACTCTGCTGATCCTGAAAAAGATCCGACCGCTACCAAATTTGACAAGATTTCCTTCGCAAAGGTTATTAGCATGGGCTTGAGTGTCATGGACATGACTGCCTTTACGCTTTGCCGCGAAAATGACCTGCCAATCATTGTGTTCGACATTAATGGTCATGAAAATTTGGTTCGCATCATTAAAGGCGAAGCAATCGGTACCCTCGTAGAAGGCTAGTTATACATTTGCGAAAGCAATTGTAGCCATACTAAGCCGCAGACCAGTTTGCTGAAGCAGCTGCAATCCGCAGGCTTCCAGCGTGGCCCCTGTGGTAATCACATCATCGACCAGCAGCACATGTTTGTGCTGCACCATCTTTTCGTTTTTTACGGCAAAAGCTTTCATTACATTGTCGAAGCGCTCTATTCGACTTTTACTGGTTTGAGTCGTCGTAAAATCCTTTCGATATAAGACGTTATTATTCATCCTGACTTTCATGGCTTCCGCCAAACCTTTAGCAAAATACCAACTTTGATTATAGCCTCTTTTTCGTTCTTTTTTGGGATGTAAGGGCACCGGAATGATATAGTCAATATCTTGAAAATGTTTGCTTTGCAGCAAATGCGTACCATACAGCCGACCTAGTTTTATACCAACATCTTTTAGACCTTCGTATTTGAGTTGGTAGACTAACTGTTGGGTCTTTCCTCCTTTTACGAAATGATAGAGTGCTGCTCCACCCTGAAGCTGAACGCGACCCCAGAAACGGTCTGTAAAAGGATTTTCCGAAAGGAGATGAAAATTGGTCTTGGGAAGTTGAACCAAGCACTTCAGGCAAAGCAAATCATCATAAGATGATGTCTCTTCCTGGCAAGCCAGGCAAAGGTGTGGATAGAAAAGATGCAATAGATCTCTTCCAAAATCAATGATTTTAGTTTTCATAAGCTTTAATTAAGGGCAAAAAAAAACGTCTGCCGAGCAATAGCAAGACAGACGTATCAAAACAAAACGAAAAACCAACTTTAAACAAGTCTTATATAACCTTATTAACTATTATAGCCTTTATTTGTTGTAGTCGGGCTGTTAATAATTTCTTAAAAGCAGGCTAAAATGCCCGTATTTATTACTATTGTGCAGCTTTAAGCCGAACGACAAATTCCTGCTCTGTCCCTTGTCGATTAACCACTACTTTGAGGGTGTCACCTACCTTGGCAAGACCAACTATTTCTTGCAATTCCGGTACAGATTTTATTTCTTTATCATCGACCTTGATGATGATGTCATTAGGTAGTATACCCGAATATTGAGCAGAGCCTCCTTCTACCAATTTTTCAACGACTACGCCTTGGCTGATTTTTACACCAAGATCATCAGCTGCTTCACTATCTAGTTCGTAAACATTGATACCAAGAAAAGCACGTTGGAAACTACCATATTTAATAATATCGTCGGCTATACGAGTGACTAGGTTTACCGGAATGGCAAAAGAATAGCCCTGAAAAACCCCGGTACGTGTAGCAATAGCCGTATTGATACCAAGCAGACGACCTTTGGCATCCACAAGTGCACCACCACTATTACCTGGGTTTACAGCAGCATCTGTTTGGATAAATGCTTCGATGGCGTCACCTCCGCCTAGTAGCTGAATACTTCGACCTTTGGCACTAATTATACCAGCCGTAACGGTAGACGTCAAATCAAATGGATTACCAACGGCTAAGACCCATTCGCCAATCTGTGCTCTTTCGGAGTCGCCTGTCGGCAAAACCGGAAGGTTGCTGGCTTCTATTTTCAGAACAGCCAGATCTGTTTTTTTATCGGTTCCAATCACTTCCGCTTCAAATTTGCGGTTGTCAAAAAGTGTAACTTCCACTTTAGTGGCATTTTCAACGACGTGATTGTTGGTCACAATATATCCATCGGCAGAATAGATGACACCAGAACCTGTGCCGGCACGAGGGCCATTAAATGGATCGCCGAAAAAATCGCGAAATGGATTGAATTGTGTTGGCGTTTGCTCTGATTGAGCTGAGATATGAACAACAGCAGGCATAGAAGCTTCGGCCGCCGCTGTAAAGTTGAACGGTGTTTCGCCTTTGCCGGCCGGAATATTTACATTTCGGATAGGCGTAGCGGCAGCTTCATAAGAAGTTGTTCGTAAATTTGAATGGTCTTCAGCAAAGAATTGAATAGCGCCGAAAGTGATAAGACCACCTATCATTCCTGCAAAAACATAAGAAATGAATTGCTTCATTTTACGTTTCTTTTTTAAATTATTGAATATTTTTATGGAATAAGGTTGATTGAATAAAAATTCACTAATAACTTACGCATTCTAAACCACTATTTCAATAGCTTAGTTAGAGGGGAAATTCTCTTTAACAGGAAATTAACAAGCATTGAAAACCCCAAATGGATAACACTCTCCAATATTGGTTAACCTAATTTGTTAACTAAGTTGTTATATCCATAAACCTAACCAAAATGACGAGGCATCAATCGTTTGCGTACCCCAATGAGAGCGACAAAAATCTAAGAATGGAGAACTTATCTACACAACCAGTTGATTTGGAAAAGGCACTGCAGGTAGAAAACGACCTGGAACGAAAACTAATCAGGCAGCCTACTTTCCAAAAGGGTTTGTTGTGGGGAGTACCTCGATACGGCCATCCTGAAGGTGCTATTTATAAACATGTACAGGAAGTTTACCAAAATATAGATCAGCTCGAAATCGATCCGACTACCAGGTTTCAACTACGCATTATTGCCTTGACACACGATACCTTCAAATACTTGGAAGATAAAAAACGTCCTCGTGATTGGTCACGGCATCACGCTGTTTTGGCTCGTCAATTTCTTGAAAAATATACCGATGATGCTGTCCTTCTTAAAATCGTGGAATTACACGATGAAGCATATTATGCATGGCGGCTCATCAACCTTTTCCAAAAGCCTCTTGAAGGGGAACAACGCCTTCAGCGCTTACTCCAATCTGTTGGAAAAGATATACAATTGTACTACCTATTCTTTAAATGTGATACTCGGACAGGCGATAAGAACCAGGCTCCATTAAAATGGTTTGAGAAAAATATTCCGGGAATCCAGAAAGTAAATCTCTGATTTTTAATAAGTTGAGTTAAATTTGTGGCACCAACTCAAGAAAAATAATTATTTTTTTGAGTTTGGGAAACTTTTTTTCTGTCATCCCAGTTGATGACGGTGATACTTGGTACGGAGCTTTTGTGGTTCCATACTATTATGAAGCATCATCCTTTTTTTAACTGGTTTGATCAGAAACATTTTATTATGATGGTAATGACTCAAGAAAAACTGACAACCAAGGAGCGCCACGACAATATCTTTGAGAAAGAATTCCTTCCTCAAATAGATGCGCTCTACACCTTTGCGTATCACTTGACTTACAACGAGGATGATGCGAACGACCTGGTACAGGAAACGTACTTAAAGGCGTATCGTTTCATCGATAAGTATATCGAGGGTACGAATGCAAAGGCATGGCTCTTCAAGATTTTGAAGAATGCATTTATTAATCAGTATCGCAAGAAAACCAAGCAGCCAACAAGAGTTGACTACGAGGAGGTCATTAACTTCCACAATGAAGAGAATGACACCAACTATTCTGGCTACCAGGATTTGCGTGAAGAAATGTTTGATAGCATGATGGGTGACGAAGTCACGAATGCCATCAATGCACTTCCGGTGGATTTCAGAATTGTTATCCTGCTTTGCGATATTGAAGGCTTTACTTACGAAGAAATATCAAAAAT
>JALEHC010000532.1 GCA_022763215.1 Saprospiraceae bacterium | reverse complement strand
GTTGCTTTGTTTTCTCTGCTTTCGTCATCGCCATGTGTCAGGATTTTCCTTTACGGAATCAGGATAGTGGAACGATATTACAAAATATTTATGAATTGGGCGAAACGCTGTTCATTCGGCCCGGTTTTTCAAAATTCGTTGCATGGCTTTCAAATGGTGTCGGGTATGCAAAATGGTGAATAGCAACATCTCGCGCATTGTCAGGGGCCCTAATGCCGGATGTGGCAGGCTAAGCTGATCAAGTGCTGCTTCTGGCCAATTTTCGAGTCTTCTTTCCAGCTTCTCTCCTACTGTATTCCAGTTGGCCAGTAAGCCAGATAAACTCTCGTCCATTTTTTGTGGCTCGAATGGAGATGGTGCTTTAATACCCTCTGCTAACTTTAGATGATACAACTGATAAATTTGTTCATAATCTCTACTCACTGGAACAACTTGATCAGCCAGTACTGGCGCTTTTTCGACTTGCTTTAAAACAGAAACGATAGGCACCGTGGACAAAATTAGGTGTTGCAAGTGTTGAGCGACTAACCATTTTTCGGCCTTATCGCCTTCCGGCAAATAGCAATCAGCTTCATTTTGCGAAAGCAAAAAAGATCGAACTTCCTCAAAAGCATCATGCAGGGTCTGTTTTAGGTTTGGTTTTTGCATAGGTCAAGGAGATAAAAGGGCTGACAGATGGTTGCTTGTTACTGAGCGTTCAAAAGCAGCAGCTGCCAAGCCCGTTCAACTAATAGACGGTTAAAAACAATTCAAAAATAAACCGAACGGTCGGTATATTCCAAATTATTTAACATTATTCTCATCCAAAACTCAAAAAGCTTGTTTTTACAATTATGAAAGCCATCTTACATATAGGAAGTAATCAGGGAAAACGCGAGGATCATTTGCAAAAAGCCATACAACTGATCAGCAGGGATGCGGGGAAAGTCGAAATCCTTTCGCCTGTTTATCAGACGGCTGCTTGGGGTATCGAAGATCAGCCCGACTTTCTAAACCAGGCACTCATACTCGAAACGCCCTTACCAGCAGAAGATTTGTTGCAAGCTGTCCTTCAAATCGAACAGGAAATGGGCAGAGTACGGCAAGTTAAATGGGGCCAGCGCCTTATTGATATCGACATCATTTATTTTGGACAAACGATTATCAACCGGCCCGATCTACAAATCCCGCATCCACTCATGCAGGATCGCAACTTTGTACTGCAACCACTTAAAGATATTGCACCACATTGGGAACACCCAATACTGAAAAAAAACAGCCTTCAACTACTTGAAGAATCAACAGACCCATTGAAAGCAACAAAATGGCAACCAGAATTTGGCGGGCTCTAATCCTACCCAAAAGGTAAAATCACAGGAGACACTTAATTTTCTCCCTCTACTTAGCTATTTTTGTGGACGCTAAAAAAAGGGCTACCAAAACGAATGACAAATACTCCTTTTCAACATAACTATATCGCTATTGAAGGAAATATCGGAGCCGGTAAAACAACACTGAGCACCATGATAGCCGAAGAATTTGGCTGTCGCCTAATCCTCGAACAGTTTACCGACAATCCTTTCCTCCCTTTTTTCTACGAACAACCCGACCGTTATGCATTTCCGGTAGAGTTGTTTTTTATGACCGAACGCCATAAGCAATTACAAGAAGAACTCAATCAAATTAACCTCTTTCAACAAACCATACTGGCTGATTATTTCTTTCTTAAGACGCTTCTTTTTGCTCGAAACAACCTCAATACAGAAGAATATCGCCTCTTTCAGCGGCTTTTTCATATTCTGAACGCCACTTTTCCCAAACCTCAATTACTGGTATATTTGCATCGCCCGGTTCCAGACTTGTTGAAGAACATAGAGAAACGCGGAAGAGCTTTTGAAAAAGATATTGCACCAGAATACCTGACCCAAATTCAGAATGCTTATTTCGAATTTTTTAGGGCACAAAATGACCTGCCGATTCTTATTGTTGATGTAGAAGCAGTCGACTTTATTGACAATAAGCAACACTATCAGGATTTCTTGGATTTATTGGGTAAAGAATACCACCCAGGAATTCATCGCGTCAAAATTGCATAAAAAAAGCCCGCCAAACAGGCGAGCATTTCTAAATAATTCACAATTTCATTATGTTATCTTGAAAGCAAATAAAAGGCGCCATCTGCGACAAGCCCTGTACTTCGGCTGTTTCCATTGATGTGTAAAGTATTGTTTTCCAGCACAATCTCTCCAAACTCAACACTATCCACCATCAAGAATCGTTTATCTCTGGCATGAATAATCTCATATGAAAATGTACCCGTTGAAAATTCAACACAATTTGACGCCTGATCTGCCGTATTTTGCTCAATTGTAAGCATGGTCGGCCCAAAATCCCAAATCACTTCTTCGGGTTCAAACTGACATGCAAAACTGCTAAAATAGGTACTAACGAAATTCAACAAATGCCACCGACCACTAATATCTGTTGAATTGGGAGCTTCTTTTTCACAGCTTAATATGATAAAGAGCAGTGGGATAAATAAATAATACTTTGTTTTCATCGGAACAGAATTTTATGATTTAGTTAGCTAGACATTTGGCGAAAGCCAAATGGTTGGGTTAATTTTCTTGATTTGGTAAGACCTTTTATTTCATCTACATTGTTTAAATTAGTGACGGATCAAAATTATGGATAAGTGAAATTTGTCAGCACAAAATGATTGAACTAATTGATGATAAGATAATTAGGAAATTATTTTGTGCTGACTATATAAAATTTCACTTGTTCATAATTCCGTCTAACTACTTAATATCAACTAATTGACCAAGCAATCCGAATCAAATGAAAATCAACATTCCTGAAACTGGCCAACAAAGAGTAGTAATCGTAGGTGGTGGATTTGCAGGTTTGACACTGGCCAGAAAACTTTCCAATTCTGATTTCCAGGTTATCTTACTGGATAAAAACAATTATCATCAATTTCAGCCCCTATTTTATCAGGTAGCAATGTCCGGACTAGAGCCTAGCTCTATCGCTTTTCCTTTGCGGAAAATGTTCCAGAAAAAGAAAAATGTTTTTATAAGAGTGACTTCGGTCGATCGTGTAGATACCGATGCCAAACAACTGGAAACGCCATTAGGCATTGTCAATTATGACTATCTGGTACTTGCAATTGGTGCAAAAACGAACTTTTTTGGCAATCAAGACCTGGCAGAGCGCTGCATTCCTATGAAGTCGGTTTCAGAAGCGCTTTACCTTCGCAACAAAATACTCGCTGATTACGAAACGGCCTTATCAACGCCTGATTATGAAGCACGACAGAAGTTGATCGATATTGTCATTGTGGGTGGCGGCCCAACGGGCGTAGAAGTGGCTGGTGCATTGGCAGAGATGAAAAAATACGTCATGCCAAAAGATTACCCCGAACTCAACCCGGATGAAATCGATATTCATTTGATTCAGGGTGGCTCGAAATTATTGCTGGGCATGTCGGAACAATCTTCAACCAAAGCTCAAAAATTTTTGGAAGACTTGGGCGTCAAAATTCGGCTAGACACGCGCGTAACCGACTTTGATGGCGAATACGCCTACATGAACGATGGTGAAAAGATACCAACCCATAAAGTAATTTGGGCGGCAGGTATTACTGGCAATACCGTGGAAGGTTTGCCGGAAGGCAGCATCGTAAGAGGTGGCCGAATCAAAGTAGACCGATCTTGTCAGGTCGAAGGCCTGGAAAATGTATATGCCATCGGCGACATTGCCTATATGGAGGAAGAAGCTTACCCACACGGGCACCCGCAGGTGGCACAGGTTGCGATGCAACAAGCGAAGCTGCTTGCGCAAAATCTAAAGGCGATAACGAAAAGCAAGTCACAACAATCTTTTTCTTACAACGATCTTGGCAGTATGGCGACCATCGGACGGCATCTGGCAGTTGTGGATTTGCCCAGCTTCAAGTTTCAGGGCAGTTTTGCCTGGTTTATTTGGCTATTTGTGCACCTGTTCCAGTTGCTGGGCGTCAAAAATAAGCTATTCGTATTCATCAATTGGGTTTGGAATTACTTCACCTATGATCAGTCTTTACGCCTGATTATCAAACCCAAAGTACCAAAGCGACAAGAGCTTCGCATGAAAGAAGAATAGCTCTTATTGGTGGTTGATGCTTTCCGAAAATACTGTTTTTCCGTCTTCATCAACAACTTGTACATGGTATATGCCTTTCGGCAAATGAGACACAGGCAGTCCATCATCGAGCACCGATGCTACGGAGCTACGGAGTAGTACCTGCCCCTGACTATTGAGCAGGCGAAGCATCGCCCCTTCAACGGGCTGAGTCATACGGATATATAAGCGGTCTTTAACCGGATTTGGATAACAGCGCCACTTTGTGGCAGCTGTCGTCAACCGATCGAGATGAAGTACCTCTGAAAATTCATGAGCACCATCAAAATCGACTTGTCTTAAGCGATAGTAGTTATTTCCCGAAAGGGGGAACCGATCTACAAACTGGTACTGCTGAAGCGTAGTGCTGTTTCCTTTACCGGAAATCTCACCAATTTTCTGAAAAATCATTTCAGTAGATGCCCGCTCAATAACAAAGTGGCTATTATTGATTTCGGCAGTAGTTTCCCAATTTAACTCAATATTTTCACCTTTTACAATTCCAGAAAAAGAAGATAATTCAACAGGGAGAGACTGGCTACTTGTAAAAAAGTCTTGGCCACTAATTGAAAATAGATTGGCATCATTCCCAAGATTCGAAGCTCCTGGATCACCAGGAATAGTCTCATTAGACATAAACCCAGTATTACTTGTTATAATTGCAAAGAGTTCAAGCGTTTGAGTATTATTAACTCCAGCAAAGACTGCTAATGGTATTCGCATCTCGACACCTTTATCTGAATCGCTTGCAAAACTATTATCATAGGCTATTAATATGTTTCCTGTTCCACCAAAAGTAGAGCCTAAGTCGAGAGTGGCAGCAGTCCCCGTTTGATTGCCAGTACTCCCGATTGCAGCATTAGAGAGCATATCATCTTCTCCATACCTAGCTGCATCAATAAAATAATTAGTAGTAGTTTCTCCTTCATTAAACGCAAGTGCATAATCTACATCAAAATCCATTTTAGCTGCATCTAACCCAGAGTTAGCAGACTTATTGAATACGCCAACAAAGCCCTCAAAGTTATTTATCGGATCAAGTTCATTACCTGCTCCTCGGCCCGTATACCCAGAAAAATTAAAAAATAAAACTATATTATCATTAGAAGTTGTTTCCCCAGTGATTCCAATATAAATGTCAGTATTATCTGTATAAAACTTAATAACCCCCAAATCATTATCATCTCCGAAACTATTTCTCCCTGAAGAAAAAGAACCTAAAGTAATATAATCTGAATCTCCCATATCGCCATCTACAGAAGGTTGAGCAATAAGTGCCACATTCAGCACATAAAATAAAGTTAGTAAAAATGCCTTTTTCATAGTTTTTAATCTATTTGGTAGTTGAATACAACCTTTATGAAGGTTAGTTTTTTAATTGACAAAAGTTTAAACACGGGCAGGAAAAACCAAACAACTGATCTTAAGATGGGAAAAATACAGAATTTTATGATAAACACAACAAAATGCCAACATGAATATTTCCCTACTGAGGCTATAGGGAAATATTCGATGCGAGGGGGAAGGATTAGACAAAATTAGCTTTCAGACATGGCCATTTCAGCGCGTTTTTCGGCAGCTTGTTCTTTATAGTTTTTCCATTTTTTGCCTAAAAGCTGGTTCATCCCTTTATCAACAATAAAGTGGCGGGTAATATTCCAAAGACCTTTGACGCGGGTAGCCATATTATTGTTGGAACGAAGACTAAGTGAAAATCCACCGTCCGTATAGTATATATAATGCCAGTACATAGGGGGCATAAAGATGGTTTCGCCATCCTGTATGGTCGTTTCATAACCAGTTGCCATTTTCAGAGCTGGGTATTTTTCATAATCTGGGTTCATAATATCCACATGCGATTGCACCGTATACGGATGGTTATATAGATATTTCGACTGGTCAGGATCAAACAAAATGACTTTTTTACGATTCTGAAACTGGGTCAGAAATACCGCAGAACAATCAATATCATAATGCAAATTAACATGAGCCCCCTGACCTCCAAAAAACATAAATGGGTGTGATTTTACCCAACCATCTGTGATGGTAGGCATCGAAAAATCATCCAGTAATTCTGGTACATGTTTGAAAATATTGAACAAAAACATACGCCATTCCGTCGGTTCATGTTCAATGATTTCCAGATAATCTCTGAAAGGCATTTCTTTTTGGGAAGACATATACCCTTTACCAGCATCGTGATATCCCTTCGTGGAAAAAAGCGGTACGATGAGGTCGCCATAATTTTCTTTGAAGAATTCGAACGTCCATTTTTTGGTAGCCGGCCATGGGGCAGAAAGATCCTTAAAAACAACCGGTTTATTCTTTTTGAGATATTCTTCCTGGAACTCTTCTCTAGTCAATCCGGCTCTTTTTTCGATAGGTTGCAATTTCATAGATCGGTATTTGTTTCTGAAACAATTAGTATAGTTTTGGTGTCTGGGTATTCATTAATAAAAAAAGAAAACCCCAAAAGTTTCAATCCTGTAATTGCGAATTTTCATTCATTCTTCTTTTCATCCAAAACTCTCATTTTTACCAACAAAACAATCCCCCCTCAAAGTTTGATCAGGCAGAATAAAATCCCTTATTCTATAATTTTTTAATGTATTGTATGTATTTTTACGGGATAACAAAAACAAGTTTGCTTCTTTCGTTATTAATCCATTAAGCCGCATAATTTCCACAGTAAAATAAAAGCTGGCTCCACTCGGAGCCCTGATAACATAGTAAACTTAAACCAAAACGTATGTTCAACTACAAACACATTTCACCCGTGGTGATCTTCTTGCTGATATCAGCAAGTCTCGCCGCACAAGATTTTATGATGCAAGGCTGGTACTGGGACTATCCCAAAGATGGCTGCAATGGCTACTCTGGAAATTCCTGGGCCGACAACCTCAATAGCAAAGCAGCTACCCTTGGCAATGCCGGCTTTACCTACCTTTGGCTTCCACCAGCTTCCCGAGCAAGTTTCGGTAGCTGTAGCAATGGCTACGATCCTCAGGATTTGTATGATTTGGGCGAATATGGCCGTGGCCCGACTGGCTTTGGTACTCGAACCGAATTTGATGCTTTAATCAGTTCTCTGAATACCTACAATATTGAAGCGGTGGCCGATGTGGTCTACAATCACCGCGATGGTGGTAGCCCTGAAGATAATAGCGCCTTAAAAGCCTATATCGATACGCATTACAATAGCGATAAACGCGTATTTCCTTCCGATCGCTATCGTTGCCGCTTGCCAATAGGCGGAGCAAGTGGCCTTGGTGCTGGCGATTACTACTTTAAAATCAGTTCAAAAACCGGAGGTTTTGGTGGCTTTGGCTATAAAGTCTATATGACCACCCAACGTTTGATGGACGAAGGAGCTGCTTACCTGGGTGCTATCGACGAAACAGAACCCAATGGAGGGGGTGACTGCTCAGAGGCTTTTGATGACATTCAATTTAATGAAGATATGGTAGCCACCCTTGAGGGCAGTGGTTGTCTGACCGACGAATTTCACCTGGTCGTATCCAGTGATGATTTTTACGCAAGTGGAGACGACATCTATATCTATCTGACCAATACAGGGGGCTATTCTGACCATCGTGTATATGGCATCTATTATGATAACGGGACTAGCGGCTTTAGTGTGGATATGAATAATTATATCTACCAAACCTATACTGATTTCACAGGAATGGCTTCTGGTCAGGGAGGTATGAACTTCGAAAACTTCAAACCTAACACTAGTAATACTTCCAGTACTTTTCTCGACGGTGATTGGGATTGGCTTTGGTTCTTTTATGATTATGATCAATACTCCAATGATACTCGGACCAAACTATTTGACTGGTCTAAGTGGTTGTGGAATGATGCTGGTTTTAGAGGTTTGAGGATGGATGCAGTCAAGCACTTTGATCCCGGCTTCGTAGGTGATTTGCTTGACGAACTTCACGACCAAGGCATGGACCCCGGCATGGTGGTCGGTGAATATTTTGATTCAAATGTAGGCGTGCTCACCGGATGGGTCAATGGCGTACAAAATAGCATGGACAACGATACCAAAAGTGCTATTCAGGTGCGTGCTTTTGATTTTGGGATGCAGGAAGCACTCAAAAATGCTTGCGATGCCTTCGGTTATGACGTACGGAATGTTTTCAATTCAGGTATGGTCGATGGTGGCGGAATGAGTGGCTTTAATGCTGTCACTTTCGTGAATAATCACGACTTCCGTGACGAAGGTCAGCCTGTACAGAATGATCCGATGCTGGCTTACGCTTATATTCTCACGAATAATCAAATTGGGATTCCATGCGTATTCTACCCTGATTATTTTGGAGATGCCATCCCACATGCACCCACCGTCAATCTATCAAGCCAAATTAATGAACTGATAAATGTACATCAGAACTATATATTTGGTTCGACCAGCATTGACAAGCTTAGCCGTTCTGGCACGCCCTATACTCAAAACTTCAGTAGTGGGTTTGCCAATACTACACTCTTCTACCAAATGATGGGTGGCCCAAATAATCGCGATGTATTGGTTGCCATTAATTTTGCGGGCGAACCGCTTACGGTGAGTCATACCGTAAATACGGGTTCTGCTGGCCTAAACGAAGGTGATTCCTTGACAAAAGTAGCCGGAGACGGCAGTGCCACTGAAACCCTAAGCGTCAGCGGTGCATTTGTCAACTTTACAGTTCCGGCACGCAGCTATGCAGTATGGGTACGCGATGTGCAATTGCCACTCGATCTGGTCGAATTTTCCGCGAAAGCGGTACAAAACAAAGCTGTGCTACAGTGGGAAAGTCAGCATGAAGTTAATGTATCTGGCTTCGAAATTCAGCGCTCTACCGATAATAAAACCTTTGAAAAAGTAGGTTGGGTGGATGCGAAGGGAGCTGCAGCAGCACGCTATGAGTTTATAGATGCAAGGGCGGCTCACCATCAAGAATTGATCTACCGTTTGAAAATTATTGATTTTGATGGCCAGTTTGAGTATTCACCTCTAAGGAGTCTACAATTGACACAAGCTATTCAGGAGGTTCGGCTTTCGCCAAATCCGACACAAGATGTATTGAATGTACAACTTGAGATTAATGGCAGTAAGAATTTGCAATTTCAAATTATTGACTCCGTCGGTCAAATAATCTATGAAGATAGCCTGAATCAGATAAATGGTAATTATAATCATCCGATTAACACCTCTGAACTGGAAGCGGGAATTTATTTTCTTCGAATTCAAACCTCAGATGGGGAGATTATTTCCAAAAGATTTGTCAAAGAATAAAAGAAGGAGGCGGGCAAAATGCCCGCCTTTTTTTATCGCATCAATAATACATCACCTTTGAAAACTTCTGTTAATCCGTCAATAAATCGGATTTCAGCAACGTAGACGTATACTCCGGTATTTAAGTCTTGTCCGCGGAAGCGACCATCCCAACCAAAATAAGGGTCATTGGGCTGAAAATTGGTTTGTTCATAAACTAGGGCTCCATTGCGGTCAAAGATGCGGTAAGACTCGATCTCTTCCACTCCTACTCCTGACTGTATCATCAAGACATCATTGCTCCCATCGTTGTTTGGGCTAAATACATTCGGAACAAATATTTTTCGATCCCGATTGACTACGACATTGATCTGATCTGTAGCTGTGCATAACGTTACTGTATCTTCTACAACGACCTGAAAAACAGTAGACTCAATCGGCTGCACTTCAATCATGTTATCAGCACCAGCATTGATCGTATCTCTTGGTGTCCAAGTAAATACTAATTCGCCACCGATATTTGTAAGGGCTTCAATTTCAATGGTTTCGCCCTGCGTAATTTCGATATCTTCACCAAGGCTTACTACTAATTCTGGTGGTCCCATGACAGTGATTGGGAAAATAGACTCACATCCTTCTTCGTCGCGAATAGAAATATCGTAAGTTCCAGCAAACAGATTAAAAAACCCGGATGCATTGGAGTAAATAATGCCATCTATAGAATATTCATATCTACCGGTACCTCCGGTAACGGTATCGATCAATATTATCCCACCATTATCAGGATCGAGGCAGGTAATATCTATTGGGCTAATCATTGCATTTATTGGAGCTGGTTCATCCAAGAAAAAGTCATTGGTGGCCTCACAACCGCGTTCATTGGTAACGGTCACGCTATAATCTCCTGTTGGCAGCCCTTGGGCTGCCGAATTGGTACTTCCACTACTCCAGTTGTAATTAAAACTAAATCCAGGGCCACTAACATTTGCCTGAAGTATTCCGTCTGCTTCACCTGCACAACTGATCGCATCAGCAAGGCTGATATCAACCTCCACTGGGGAGTCTGGCTGAGTGATTTCCACGAAAGTGGTATCCAGACAGCCATCCTCGTTTGTGACGGTTACCTCGTATGTACCGGTAGCTAATCCGTCAACTAACTGTGTGTCATCGCCAGTATCCCACTCATAAGCAAT
>JALEHC010000531.1 GCA_022763215.1 Saprospiraceae bacterium | reverse complement strand
GATAAATTTTTTATCGTTCATCGCTTAGGGGGTTTTGTGACGAAACTAATCTAAGCGATTTTTTTTTATTTACCACTTTTGTGTACCCTTCTGAATCCATAAATAGAAAAGCCTGATATGTAGTAACGTATCAGGCTTTTTAATCAAAAAATATTCTCTTATTTTCCTTTGAAGTCAGCTTTGCGTTTTTCTATAAAAGCACCAGCTCCTTCTTTAAAGTCTTCGGTCGTAGTTGTATTGCCAAACTCAGTAACTTCTCTTGCAAAGCCATCCTCATCGTACTGAAAATAAGCATTGATGGATTCAATCACTTTTTGGATCGCAATGGGGCCTTTAGTTGCTGTTTTTTCAAGCAATTCAATGGCTTTATCCATTAAGGCTTCCTGAGGAACAACATAATTTACCAAACCTAATGACAAGGCATCAGTAGCATTGATCATGTCGCCAGTCATCATTAATTCGGTTGCCTTGGTTTTGCCAATGTACTGAATCAGTCGCTGCGTACCGCCGTAGCCAGGGATAATCCCCAAATTAACTTCCGGCTGCCCAAAACGCGCATTTTCAGAAGCAATACGCATATGGCAAGCCATCGCCAACTCACATCCTCCACCTAAGGCAAAGCCATTAACTGCTGCAATAACTGGACGATGGAAGCGCTCTATCAGGAAAAAGACATCCTGGCCTTTTTGCGACATATCGCGGCCTTTTCCTTCATCTAAAGCCAAAAACTCCTTTATATCTGCACCAGCTACAAATGCTTTTTCACCCGCGCCGGTAATGATCACTCCTTTTATATCTTGACGGTCTGCGATTTTGTTGCCAAAAAAATCAGCAAGTTCTTGCATGGTTTGCTGATTGAGGGCATTGAGCGCTTTTTCACGATTTAGCGTAAGCGTAATAATGCCATTGTCTTCAGCTATTAGTAGATTTTGATAAGCCATAATTTGGTTTTACAGTTTATGAAAAGTCATCACTTCGATCGACTCACAAGATACACATTGCCCTACAAAAACAAAGCCCACTCGCTATGCGAATGGGCTTCCTGCTTTGATGATATTGTTCTATTGCATTAGTCTTTCTACATCTTCAGTATTCATCACCTTGGCTTGGTGGTTAATCGATTCTTGGTGAATAGCCTTGAGCATTACTGCCATAAATTCTTCACTCAATCCTTTGACTTTACCTTTAGCTGTTGCTTTGTCCAAGATTTCATTCCAGCGAGTCGGCTGTAAAATCGAAATATTATTCCGCTTTTTGTACTCACCAATTCCTTCTGCCAAATGCATTCTGCGGCCTAATAAATTGATGAGCTCATCATCAATTTCATCAATTTCATGACGCAGGTGTTCGATGTGTTCCAAAAACTCAATATCGTCTGTACTTGGTTCGCGAAGTACAAGAGCTTTCACTAACTCGTCAAACTGGTCTGGCGTGATTTGCTGAGCCGCATCACTCCACGCCTCATCCGGTGTTGGGTGTACTTCAGTCATGATACCATCAAAGTCGAGGTCCATTGATTTTTGAGCTACATCCAACAAAATATCCCGACGACCACAGATATGACTATTGTCACAAATGATTGCCAAATCAGGAAACTGACGCTTCAATTCAATTGGAATTTGCCAGCGTGGTACGTTGCGGTATTTGGTGTCTCCATGGTAAGAAAAACCCCGATGAATAACACCGATTTGAGTGATACCTGCTTTGTAGATTCTTTCAATCGCTCCAATCCATAATTTCAGATCTGGGTTGATTGGGTTTTTAATCAATACGGGGACATCAGCGCCCTCTAGTGCATCGGCAACTTCCTGTACCGAAAACGGGTTCACGGTCGTACGTGCACCGAGCCAAAGCACATCAATGCCTTGCTTGAGGGCTTCAAAAACGTGATCGCGCTTGGCGACTTCGGTTGTTACTTTAAGGCCGGTTTCCTCTTTTACGCGTCTTAGCCATTTCAAGCCAATTTTGCCAACTCCTTCGAATGAGCCAGGACGAGTACGAGGCTTCCAAATACCAGATCGGAAACAATCAATACCCTGTGCAGCCAGGGCTTTTGCAGTTTTCAACACCTGTTCTTCTGATTCTGCACTGCAAGGACCTGCAATGATGTAAGGCTTACCATCTGCCTTTTTGAATTGAGATTTTAAATTCATTTCCATGACTATGACAATATTTTTCTGATTTTATTAGATTCTTGTATAAGTGAGTAAAATTTTTCAAAGTCTTTTTTGATCAACAAACTTCTAAATCGTGCCAACTGATTGATGTGTTCATCCAGTACATCCAGTACATTATCCCGGTTTTGCCGGAATATCGGAATCCACATATCTGGGGAGCTTTTCGCCAAACGTACCGTCGACGAAAAACCACCGCTCGCCAGTTCAAAAATCCGATTTTCATCTTCCTCTTTGGCCAATACCGTTAGTGCCAGCGCAAATGAGCTGATGTGCGATATATGCGACACATAAGCCGTATGCACATCATGCGAAGTACTGTCCAAATGAACAATACCCATCGGAATCGATTCGTACATTTTTTGAACAAGCTCTAGTGCATCTTTATCGCTTAGCTCTGCATCGCAAATGACCGTGCACTTATAGTCAAACAAGTTAGGAATGGCAGCCTCTGGCCCTGAATGTTCTGTACCGGCCATTGGGTGCGTAGCCACATACCGCCCTCTTTTGGGATGGTCTTTTACTTTTTCAAGTAGTTGTACTTTGGTCGAACCTACATCTATAACAATCTGCTGGTCGACTTGATCCAATATTTCGGGTAATAACTGCAACATAGCATCCACTGGTGTGGATAAAACGATGATATCCGCTTCCTGAAGTGCTTGTTGAAGTGTGGCATCTCGATCAATAATTCGCCGGCGGATAGCCTTATCCAGGTTTTCCTGATGGATATCTACGCCTATGATTTCGGATGCAAAACCATTTTCTTTCAAGGTGATGGCCAAAGAGCCACCAATTAGTCCAATTCCTACAAATGCTATTTTCACTATTCCTGATTTGAGACCAATGCTATTTTTGAAATTCGACGGATGGCTTCTTTCAGCATCGCTCCATCGCTACATAAGGATACTCTGACAAATTTTTCTCCGTTGTCACCAAAAATGCCGCCAGGTGTAATAAATACATGGGCTTGCTGCAATACTAGGTCAGAGAGTGCAAATCCATCTTCATAAATTGATGGAATCTTCGCCCAGACAAACATTCCGACCTGATCGCGATCGTATTGGCATTCGAGCAAATCGAGTAATTCGAAGACCGTTTCGCGTCGTTCTGCATACACTTCATTAATTGCACTATACCACTGATCTGGCATCTCAAGAGCTTTCACTGCAGCCAGTTGTACCGGCTTAAACATACCCGAATCCATATTGGATTTGAAACGGAGTATCGTTTGCACGTAAGTGCTATCACCTGCCAGCATACCGACCCGCCAGCCCGCCATATTGTGCGATTTGCTGAGGGAGTTGAGTTCCAGAGCCACTTCTTTGGCACCAGCTACTTTGAGAATACTCAGAGGTTCTTCATTGAGTATAAAGGCATAAGGGTTGTCATTACATACGAGTATTTTATGCTCGTGGGCAAATGCGACCAGTTTTTCAAAGAATGCCATGCTTGCTCGCTTACCGGTTGGCATATTAGGGTAATTGACCCACATGATTTTGACTTTCGTCAAATCCTGTGCGGCCAGTGCTTCCAAGTCCGGATACCAGTCATTTTCTTCTTTGAGATCGTACGT
>JALEHC010000530.1 GCA_022763215.1 Saprospiraceae bacterium | reverse complement strand
GTAATCACCTTTCCTTCTTTTTTTTCAAAAAAAATATTTTTTTCGGATAATCGTCGGGCTATTTTATTTGTTTTTTGGAATATCAAGAGAGGTAAATAACAACACAAAATACTGATTAACAACAGAATACAAAGACAACTAACTCATAAGCACGGTGAAGTAAATATTTTTTCACTTTTTTTATGGGGATAGAAAAAAAACTGACCCCAATACTAAACACCATCTTATTCCTCACAAATACAAGTCAGATTATCAGAATAACTCTGCTCTTCCAGGCGGTAACCTTTAGTATATGGATAGCCGCCTCCAATGCCCAAATTTTCGGCTTGGATGGTGTACAAACAATCAAATGTGATCACACTCTGCTTTTCCTGCAAAGCATTCGGATCGCAGTACTGGTTGATGGTTGGCTCACAATTGGTTTTGGTTAAGTCTCCCAACACATTTTCAAGTATGTGCTTAAGATCAATCTCGTATTCTTTTACCAAAGTTTCATCTATGTCCGTCGCAAAACGACCACAAGGTTCACCTGATCGCAAAATGGAATCAGAACGGATTGCAAACTTGTCAATGAAAAAGGAATGTATCGTCGCGACTTTTTTAAATTGGGGGTTACCCTCAAAGGCAAGGGCTTCAAATTCGGCAGTATAGGTCTTGTTTTCTTTATCGAAATATTTGGGTGATAATGGCGTCAATTCAGTATCTACCCAAATTTCATTGATCAAATATTCGTAAGCTAATAATGCAGCTCCTTTGCCCACTCCAACCGTGTCACTTTTCGAACATTTCATACGCACATCTGCACTTTTAGCCAAGTAGTACACGCCCGGTTTACGATTTCCCGGAAGGGGAAGCTTATACTCCTCCGAAAGCGACCAACGCCCTTCGTAGGCACTGCATGGACAAAAGTCCTGCACCTCGGATTCTTTCAAATAAGGTGAATCAAAGTCTGCATCAAACCCTTGATCAAAATACATCGCCAAGGGATGTGCACCAAATTGCTGTGTGGTAGGTATCTCTTTTTTTGTAAAAGACTTCACTATTGCATAAAGTCCAGCTCCCAAAATAAGCCCCAGAACAGCCAAACCAATCATCCAATAAATACTTGTTTTCGAAAGCCCTGATCTTTGGCGAACTTGCTCTGCTAATTGCTGCTTCTCCGTGCGCAGTCGGTTGGCTTCAATAATACGGTCGATGTTTCGAATAGAACGTACATACATGCCCTCTGTCGCACTACCATAAATCAGTTTGCTAAACTGACTGGCACTAATACAAAGATCAGTCGCAATTTTTCCGAAGGTCGCATTTCCAAAACGAGAGGTCGTTTTTTCCCACGGTCCATATTGTTCCTCCAGCTTGGCAATGAATTGTTCTTGTAGTCCTTCCGGCATCTTTCAGTGGTGTAAAAAAGTGTAAAACAATATAAAGTTTTGTAAACTAAAATTATTTAAAAATAAAGTTTTTAATTTGGCGAAAGCATAAAATCCCATAGTGGATGTGTGCTTAGCAAAATTGCTCACTAAAGTACCTGAAATAAAGTCAAAATATAAGGACTTTTTGCTTTATAACAGGCTGCTAAATTTTATGAAACTTAAAAAGTACTCCAAAAGGCAACCCAAATTCTTTATTTGTTTTGCCCAGTACTTCTCAAGCCAGCTATATGAATAAGAAAACAATTGGCCTGATACTCGGACCTGCATTGTTTTGTCTGACCTACTTTTTCTTTCAGCCCAAAGGCCTTAGCGAGGCTGGCCAAGCCGTTCTGGCATCCACTCTCTGGATCGCCGTTTGGTGGATACTCGAAGTCATACCTATCGCCGTGACAGCACTTTTGCCAGTCGTCCTTTTCCCACTTACAGGTGCGCTTTCGCTAAATGATACCACCGCTTCTTTTGGTCATAAATACATATTTCTTTACATCGGCGGTTTCATCTTGGCCATTGCTATCGAGCGCTGGAATTTGCACAAACGCATAGCCCTCAATATCATCAACATCATTGGTACCAACGTTAAAAGCATCATTCTGGGCTTTATGCTAGCCACTGCGTTCCTCTCTATGTGGATATCTAATACGGCTACCTCTGTAATGATGCTGCCTATTGGTATGGCTATTATTAAGCAATTGAAAGACAATCCAAACACCATCGAAAATGAAAATACTATTTTCGGCAAAGCTCTTATGCTCGCAATCGCCTATAGCGCGTCCATTGGCGGTATCGCTACTTTAATTGGCACGCCGCCTAATCTGGTATTGGCTGGTATCGTTCAGGAGCTTTACGATGTCGAAATCACTTTTGCACAGTGGATTGTTGTCGGTCTGCCGATATCCTTGTTGATGTTATTTATTTGCTGGAAATATCTGACCAGCTTTGCCTTTCGGTTCGAGCAAAAAGAATTTCCGGGCGGAAGAGCTGAAATCCAAAGTCAACTGGCGGCATTGGGCCATATTACTTATGAAGAGCGCGTCGTATTAGGTGTTTTTATCGCTACAGCGATGGCCTGGATTAGCCGTTCATTTGTGCTCCAAAGTCTAATTCCTGGTATCGATGATACCATCATCGCTATTTTTGCAGGTGTATTACTCTTCCTTTTGCCTGCCGGCAAAGACAAAAAACGAGCTATCATCGAATGGTCGGAAGCCGTCAAGCTACCTTGGGGAGTTCTTCTACTCTTCGGTGGTGGACTCGCACTAGCCGAAGGCTTCAAGTCCAGCGGTCTAGCCGAATGGATTGGTAGCCAAATGACGCTTTTACAAGGCATTTCATTGGCCGTTTTGGTACTAATACTGGTTGCTGCAGTGAATTTCCTTACGGAAATCACTTCCAATTTGGCGACGACCGCCATGTTATTGCCTATTCTCGCACCGCTCGCAGTGATCATCAATGTTCATCCATATACCTTGATGGTCGCAGCCACGCTAGCTGCATCTTGTGCATTTATGCTGCCCGTGGCCACCCCACCTAATGCGGTTGTTTTTGGTGCTGGCTATCTCAAAATACCCGACATGGTGAGGGTTGGAATTTGGTTAAATATCATTTCCATACTCATCATAACCCTACTGATATTTACGACTTTACCTTATTTGTGGTCATTCGATCCGAATGTTTGTCCACCTCAATTCAAATAATACCCTCTTTCGAATAAATAAAATTTGTACGTCATGAAAAAACATATACTGTTTAGTTTCATTTTTGTACTTCAACTGCTGAGTATTCCGCTTATAGCGCAGCAAGAAGTACGTGGTACAGTCTCAGATGAAGCGGGCGAACCGCTAATCGGAGTTACTGTACGTGAAGATGGTACCAACAATGGTACGGTCACTAATTTCAACGGAAATTACCAACTTTCAGTGAGTGGCCCGGATGCCATACTGGTATTTTCTTACATTGGTCTTCAAGACCTTCGAAGGCCTGTCGAATCAGAGTCTATCGTCAACGTAACCATGTCTGAAAATGCAGAACTCCTTGATGAAGTTGTCGTCACAGCACTTGGCTTCGAAGCCAAAGAAGATGAAATCGGTTATGCCAGTTCCAAAGTAGATGGTTCTGATGTGACCAAAGCGGCTGAGTCTACCATCATCAATTCCCTTTCGGGAAAAGCCAGCGGAGTCCGGATCTCTCGTAACTCCGGCGACCCAGGTGCTGGTGCATACATCCAAATTCGAGGTATCTCTACCATTGATCGGAATGCACAGCCTTTAATTGTGGTTGATGGTATTCCAATAAGCAATGATTCACGAGGTGCTCAGGAAAGCCTGGCGGCACAATCTCGCCTAAATGACATCAATCCCAATGATATTGAAAGCGTAACAGTCCTTAAGGGGGCATCGGCTGCTGCACTCTGGGGTACACGGGCATTGGGTGGCGTGATTGTCATCAAAACCAAAAGCGGTAAATTCAATAAAAAACTATCCGTTACCTATAAAACCAGCTATTCTCTTGATCAAATCAATCGCAGATACCCACAGCAAACAACTTTTGGTCAGGGCGATAATGGTGTTTATAATCAGCGGGCACGCGATTCTTGGGGTGATAAAATCTCAGAACGTGCAGGTGGCCCTGATGAAGTAGATACTAATGGCGAATTCTATATCGATCAAGATGGAAATGCTTACTACCCCATCATCACCAAAAATGATCAAAGCCTCTACAATGACAGCAATTTTGATCAGGTTTACCAGGATGGCCATTTCTGGGAAAATAACCTAAGCGTAACAGGTGGTAACGAAAACAGCACAATTTATGCTAGTTTAAGTGATCTGAATCAGCAAGGGATCATCCGAAACAATTCAGATTATCGTCGTACAACAGCTCGTATCAATGTTGGCCACCTGCTCAGCGAAAAAGTAAAAATCAACGCTTCTGCAACCTATACCAAAAGTATTAGTAATCGTATTCGTCGCGGTGCCAGTTCTTCTGGTTTACAACTTGGCCTGCTTCGTACACCAGTAGACTTTGACAATACAGGTTACCGCGGTGATTATTACGCCAATCCGGATGCCTCCCCTATTGCTAATCGCCACCGTTCCTATCGCGAGCCTTTAGGTGCCGATGCAACAGCTACCTACAACAATCCTTCCTGGACTCTCAACGAGCAGGAGAGTTTAGTAGATGTTGACCGCTTCATTACCTCCATGGAACTGACTGTTTCTCCTCTTCCTTGGCTAGATTTGATTGGTCGTGTCGGATTGGATAAATATGCTGAGGTGCAGCAATTGTTCTTTACACCAGGTTCCGCAGCCGGTGAATTCCGCTCTGGTCTGTTTGATAAAGAACTCGCTCGTTCGACCATCCTTAACATGGATTATATTGCCAGAGCAGGAAAAACATTTAGCCGTAACTTTAGCGCAACTGCATTGTTAGGTTTCAATTACAACCACCGTGAATTAATCACAGATGGTAGCCGCATTACCAACTTCATCTTGTTTACTGACGTTGACAGCGGTATCCGCGATATTGACAATGCACTGCCTGAAAATCGTACCGTTAATAGTACATTTGGCGAAGAGCGCACAGTCGGGGTGTATGGTTCTACCAACCTTACATTTTACAATATGTTTTTCCTGAACGCTACCTTACGTGCAGAGTCTGCTTCCACATTTGGCGATGAAGCCGATAACACGTTCTACTTCCCGTCAGCTTCTTTGGCATGGCAATTTACCGAATTGCCAGGTATGAAAAGTGACTTCTTGTCTTTTGGTAAACTTCGTTTTTCTTATGGTGAAGTAGGGGTACAGCCTGCCCGCTACAATACCTCCAATATCTTTGTTTCTCCGGTCTTTGGCGACCAGTATGGTGGCGATTTGGCCGGTGGCCTTTATGGCAATGGTGCCTTTGTAGCCAGCACCCAGCGCGGTAGTGCTAATTTGCGCCCAGAGCGCAAAAAAGAGACCGAAATTGGTATCGATTTACGCTTCTTGAAGGACAAGCTAAGTATCAGTGCGACTTATTACCAAAACACAACGGAAGACGTATTACTCGACTTCCCGATTGCCAATTCTCGTGGAGTAACTCGTCTGTACACCAATGGCGCAGAGCTACAAAATCAAGGTGTCGAACTTGATTTGGGCTATACCGTAGTACGCAACAAAGACTGGTTCTGGAAAGTCGATCTGATTTACTCAAAAGTTGAAAATGAAGTTACTCGCCTCGACCAGGGACTGACTATTAATTTAGGTGGTTTGTCGGCTGTCAATGCCAGAGCATTGCAGGGCTTCCCGATTGGTGTACTTTGGGGTTCTCGTACACTACGTGATGATGGTGGCAATATCGTTTTTGATGAAAACGGATTCCCAGTTCAGGATCAAGTGGAAGGTGTTATTGGCGATCCAAATCCAGATTGGACGGGTTCCGCAGTGAGTACACTAAGCTTTAAAAATTGGAGCCTTTCGGTATTGTTCGAAACCTACCAGGGAGCAGATATTTTTGCCGGAACCAAATCAGTAATGTATGATCTTGGGACATGGGGTGGCTCCGACCTGGAGTCAATGGCTGACCAAAACCTGCTCGACTATAATGGTAATGTGATTTTAGCTGGAACAACTTTCCGTGGGCAAGTCTACAACTTTGGAGCAGGCCCTGTGGCACTTACAGAACCTTGGTATAACGGAGATGGCGGATTCTTTAGTGGTGGTAATGACGAGTTGTACATCGAAGATGGCTCATGGACTCGCTTACGCGAAATTTCACTCTCGTACACTGCCAAATCAGACTGGCTAAAGCGCAACTTGGGCATCACCAATGCACAATTTACCCTTACTGGTCGTAATCTGGTACTCTGGACACCATTTGAAGGAAACGACCCAGATACCAACTTACAAGGGGTTAGTGTGGCACGAGGAATTGACTACTTCAACAACCCGGGCACCAAGTCTTATATCGGTACCCTTACGGTTACGTTCTAAATCAAACCCAAAAAGAAACTAAGTATTATGAAAAAGATAATCATATTATTTTTCTTTGGCGCCATATTCAGTGCATGCAGCAATCTGGTGGATGGCCTCAACGAAAACCCGAATAGTCCAACGACGACTTCTTATCAATATATTCTGACTGGTGCGCAGGTTTCTAATACCATTGTTCAGACTGGTGAAATTGCCCGTAAGGCAGGCATCTTCTGCGGTTATTATACCGGCATTGACCGTCAACATCTTGGTTTTAGCGAATATGCTGTAACGACTTCCGATTTTGATTCACAATGGAATGATGTTTATGCAGGTACCGTCGTAAATGCACGGGCAGCCGAGGAAGCGGCCAAAGAAGAAGGCCTCGATGGCGTTACTATTGGTATTGCACAAGTCGTTCGTGCGATTGCACTGGGTACAGCTACCTCCCTTTGGGGCGACATCCCATTTTCAGAAGCCGGTCAGATTTCAGTCGAAAACCCGGCTTTTGAAGGGCAACTAGATGTTTATGATCAACTACAAGCCTTACTCGATCAAGCAATCAATAACTTAAGCCTTGGAACCGGCAGACCAGCAAGTGGAGCCGACATTCATTTTGATGGCGATCCGGCCGCATGGACAGAAGTAGCCTATACCTTAAAAGCTCGGTATTATATGCATACTAAGCAATACAGCGAAGCTTACAATGCTGCTCAAAATGGGATTAGCCTTTCGGCAAATAACCTGGCAACACCACACGGTACAGCAGATGATAATTCTAACCTAAATTATCAGTTTTTCGCGGTGGAAGTTAGACAAGCTGACTTGATCACTTCTGATTTTATGGCCAGCTTGGTAGCACCAACAGCCGATCTAAGTCCAAATATCGACAACTATCGGGGCAATGCTAAAACAAATGAGACAGCACGTTACAACTACCTTTTCAACATCACTTCATTTGGCACACAGCCCAATACTTCAGATGGGTTTGCGGCACAAGAAGCATCTGCTCAGATGGTGACTTATGCCGAAAACCTTTTGATTTTGGCGGAAGCCGGATTCAGAACACAAGGATTTGATACTGGGCTTGGCCACCTTAACGAATTCAGAGCTTATATGGCCACTGGTGGCTATATGACCAATGCCGATATGACCAATATTCAGTACGATCCGTATGGCGCAAGTGATTTTGAAAACGGAGGTATCGAAAATATGGACGGACTAAGTGCCGATGATGCGCTTTTGCGCGAAATTCTGGAAGAGCGATACATTACTTTGTTTGGTACGGCAGAGGGCTTCTGCGATACGCGCAGAACGGAGCAGGAGACCAATGTACGAGTGCCCATCATGCCGAATACGGGTTCCCTGCTACCTCAGCGTTTTTTGTATCCGACGACTGAAATTGACCGAAATATCAATGTACCCAATCCGATACCAGATTTCTTTGATCCAACACCTGTAAATCAATAATGCATTACAGTATGAATCAGTTAAAAACAATTTTTCTCGCCATCCTTTGCTTGTTTTTGTTTGCACAAATGCAGGCACAGGAGGCCAAAAAAATACTCTTTGTAGGAAATAGTTTTACTTACTTTTTCAACCTACCTCAAGTAGTTGCCTCTATGGGCGAAACGCAGGACGTGCCGCTTATCACAAAGCAATCCACCGTAGGTGGCTCCAATCTGGAACAACATTGGAAAGGTGAAAAAGGCACCAAAACCAGAGCTATTCTGGAATCACAACAATGGGACTATGTGGTCTTTAACAACCACAGCCTGAGTTCGATTGATACACCGGAAAGCTTTATGGAATATGGTCGCAAGTTTGCAGAACTAGTTAAAGAAAAAGGTGCTCAGCCTGTTTTTATGATGACTTGGGCATACGACTCTAATCCACTTATGCAAGAAGAAATCACTCAAATGCACGAAAAGCTGGCCCAAGAAACGGGTGCAGCACTCGTACCCTGTGGATTAGTATTTGCGGAAGCAAGAAAATGGCGGCCCGAGCTCGACCTATTCTTTGACGACAAGCATCCTTCCAGCAATGGTACTTACTTGTTAGGACTCACTTTTTACAAGTTTTTCTCTGGTAAGCAAGTCACTGGAATTCCAAAAAGATTGACTACTACCGACAAAGATGGGGAGAAGTTGTACCTGATTTTTATGCATGCAGAAGATGCAACTTTTTTGCAGCAATTGGTTGACAAGCAAGTATTTAAAACCGCCGGATAAATCCGGCTTCAACTAAAAATTGAAAACTTATGAAATTCATCAATAAATTTTTGTGGGGTTTACTGGCATGTGGCCTCCTGTTGGGCGTGGCTGCCTGCGAAAAAATGGAAGACGATGGAGAGCCCATCACCAATGATTTCCGGGTACTCCAGGTAAAATTTAATGACAATGTAGTCGAAGATGGTGTCAATGATCAAGCGGTTATTGGTACCATCCAATTGATTTGTTCGCATGGCATCAATGCTTCTGCTTTTGAAGGCGCTTTGAATATTTCGCCTATGGCGGATATTGCTATTAGCTATGACGAAAGCAATTCTTTTGCAAGCCTCAATTTTGAAAGTCCACTCGAATACGAAACGACTTATACGATTACACTACCAACTGGTACTTACGGCCAAAATGGAGAAGCCAGCAAATCTGATTTTAGTTTTTCATTTACCACCGCAGCGTTTGAACCGCCAAGTGTGAGCTTGAGTACGGATGTAAATAGCTTGTTCGAAGGTGAAATGGCTACGATTACCGCTACCATCAACCGAATGATACTGGAAGAAGTAAGTATGGAGCTGACCTTCGGTGGCTCTGCAATGGGAGATGATGTAGATTATTCGGTAAGTGCCGC
>JALEHC010000088.1 GCA_022763215.1 Saprospiraceae bacterium | reverse complement strand
TTCCGACTGGCGAGCTTCGCTCGGTGGAAGGCACGCCATTTGATTTTCGTCAATCAAAAACAATTGGTGAGGACATTGAAGTGGCGAATGATCAACTTGACAAAGGCAAAGGGTACGATCATTGTTGGGTGTTGAATGAGCAAGGTGCTTTCCGCAAGGTATCAACAGCTTACCATCCGGCATCCGGAAGAATGCTTGAAATTTATTCGGATGAGCCAGGGCTTCAGTTTTACTGTGGCAACTTTCTGGATGGCACTTTACCAATGCCGGGCGGCGGTACTTATGGTCACCGCACTGGTTTTTGTTTGGAAACCCAGCATTACCCGGATTCACCGAATCAGGAGAGCTTTCCTTCGGTAACCTTGGCACCTGGTGAAAAATATACCTCAAAGACCACCTTTACCTTTACAACAAAATAAACCAACTTGACTATGAGCGTATTAGCTACCATAGACTGGATTGTTATCCTGATCTATTTTGTGATCATTCTGGGGATTGCCTGGTGGGTAATTCGTCAGAGTTCTGATACTTCTGATGACTATTTTTTGGCTGGCCGAAACCTAGGTTGGTTTGTGGTTGGTGCTTCTATTTTTGCATCCAATATTGGTTCTGAACACTTAGTCGGTTTGGCTGGCTCCGGTGCAACAGATGGGGTGGCTTTAGCCCACTACGAACTACAAGCCTGGTGTTTGCTGGTTTTGGGTTGGCTTTTAGCACCTTTTTACATACGATCGAATGTATTTACCATGCCGGAGTTTTTGGAACGAAGGTTTTCCGAAACTTCCCGCTGGTTATTGTCTATTATTTCGCTGGTTGCTTACGTTTTGACGAAAGTCGCCGTAGGAATTTTTGCCGGAGGTATTGTATTTGGTGTGCTACTGCCAGAAGTAAATATCATGGGCTTAAATAGTTTTTGGGTAGGCTCCATTTTGATGATTGTACTAACTGGTTTTTATACCATGTTAGGTGGCCTGAGAGCGGTGGCTTATACCGAAGCTATTCAGACCGTTATTCTTGTCTTGGGAGCGATTATGGTAACTTGGTACGGATTGGATGCGCTCGGTGGCTGGTCAGAACTGCGCCGTATTGCGGGTTCTGAGATGTTCAACCTTTGGAAGCCGCTGGTGCCAGAGGGTGTACAAGGAACTTGGGCCCCCATCAAGACGGATACCGAAATGGCCTGGTATTTTAATGGCAATTACCCATGGCTGGGCATGTTATTTTGCGCACCGATTATTGGACTTTGGTATTGGTGTACCGATCAATATATTGTACAGCGTATTTTGAGTGCCGCTAATCTGACGGAAGCACGTAGAGGTACGATCGCTGCTGCATTTTTCAAGTTGCTTCCGGTATTTATTTTCATTATTCCGGGTATCATCACCTTTGCTTTGGCTTCGAGTGGAAAAATTGATTCCTTGAGTCAAGAACTTTTGGATAGCAATGGACAAATTATCACCAGTAAAGCACAGCAGGTATTTCCATTATTGGTAGCCACTGTACTTCCTGCCGGTATTCGCGGTATAGTTGTTGCTGGTCTATTGGCCGCACTGATGAGCTCGTTGGCAGGGGTATTTAATGCCTGTTCGACTTTGTTTACGATGGACTTGTATTCAAAATTCCGCAAGAATGCGTCGGAATCTGAATTGGTAAGAGTAGGTCGAATTGCTACTGCCGTAATGGTGGTGATCGGACTTTTATGGATACCTGTTATTCAGGGAAGTCGGGGATTGTATGACTATTTGCAGAGTGTACAGAGTTATTTGGCACCACCTATTTTTGTAGTATTTTTCTTTGGTGTGTTCAGTAAACGTCTGAATGCACAAGGCGCAATTGCTGCATTGGTCGTTGGATTCATCATGGGCTTATTCCGACTGTTTATTGATACGCCGGTTATGCTTTCGGAAGGTTTTGCGTATGAAAAAGGCAGTTTTTTCTGGATTATTAATAACATCTTTTTCCAGTATTATAGTTTATTGATCTTCTTGGTATCTGGATTGGTGATGATTGTGGTCAGTTATAATACCCCACCACCTGCATTTGAAAAAGTAGCAGATTTGACACTAGGTGCCAGAAGTGACGAACAGCGAGCTGAAGTTAAAGCCAGCTATGGTCGTATTGATATCATTATGACGGTATTGGTATTGGTATTGATTCTTGCTGCTTACTTATATTTCACGGGCTAATCCAAACAACTAGACAATACGACAATTCAGTTTTCCCTTCACGCTATTCGGCGGACAGGTTCGGGAAATGGACAGGCGGTATGCACTTGAGCGTATCGCCTGTTGTTTTTTAGGATGTAAGTGACGGATCAAAATTTCACTTGTTCATAATTCCGTCTAACTACTCAGGAAGATTAGTGTTTCACGAAAGTGAGATAGGTTAGGGTGGGAAACATCTTGGCTATTCGCAGAAGCATGATCTTACTTGATCAAGCTCGACTATTTCTGCTTGGGGCTAAGTGCCCTGTGGCAGGGAACTTTGCGGTAAATACAATGCATAAAAAAGCCCTCGCAAAGTGCGAAGGCTAGTTGTTATGATGTTACTGATTACTCTTATAAAACTTCTTGCTCTTGATTTGGCCGCTATCGTAGCGTTCGACGCGTATGTAAACACCTGGTTCCAGTAGCTTTTCATCTGTGCCCAATTTACGGCCATTCATGTTGTAGAAATCTACTCCGATCAGTTTACCCAATTGTTGCGCTTTCTCTGGTTCGTTAGTGGAAGTAGAGAAATTAGCAGTCAGGGTAATATTTTTCATGTAGCTATACTGAGGATCGAAGTAAGTACCATCCGGACGAGTATTGTCACTCCAAAACGAGCCTGTTCCGATGGCAAAAATGTCTGCATTCTGAAGGAAGTCAATGACAAGCGAATAGTCCATAAGTGGGCCATTGATGGTCACATCTGTACTGTTTTGATCAAATGCCAATTCATCATCCACATAAACAGCATAGCCTTCCGTGGTGAATTGTAGTTTGACATTTTTCCACTGCATACTTCCAAGAAAGTCGGTGTCTAATGCAAAATTATTCATATTGGCATCAAACCAACTTTCAGCTCCGACATTAAAACCGAGGTAAGAACCATTGGAAAAATACATTCTACCCAGTGCCGGATCAAACATAGAAACCAATGTTCCCAATACTTTGATAGAGTCAGTTGGGAAGTAATTGTACACATCAAATGAGATTTCTGCCTCTGTAAAATCTTGTCCGGCAAATGGATTATCAATAAAAACATTTGGGTTGGCGATGGCAGAGCTTGTTTCTGCTACATCAATCACCAGTTCACCCTCAAAAGTAGTGGTGTAAGCTGCATCAAGCTGACTTAGGTCGATAGTCGTTTGAGCGAAAGCTGCTACCGTCAGTAAGAAAGAAAAAGTTGTTAGATAAAACTGTTTCATAATAAGTGTTTTTGGTTAAGAATTATTCTGGTAAAACCATAAAAATGGCTGTAGAACGATTGGTCGTTCCATTCCTAAGTGTACAGTTTTACAGCCTGTAATACATTGTTGTTTTCGATAATTAATATACGGAAGTTGGAGCTAAAAAAGTAGAAAAACAAAAGATAAGTGTAAAAAATGCACTTATTTTTTTAGTTTTAATAAGTGCTTTACTTTTTCAGGCAATTTTATTCGGAAATCGCCACCCATTTGATCGATGTTAAGATTGAAAAAGGTAAAAGCAGGATAAAAACACCAGCCGTTAAATATTAATTTAAGATGAGTAAAGTCGTAATTAAAATTGCTTTTTGTTGCTTGCTTTTTGCTTCTTGTCAGGAGCAACCAACCTATTTTGATCTACAAAATGAAACCGGAAATATCCAGCTTCGATTAGCTACAAATGAAAAAGGGCAGGCCTTTTATTTGCTCAAATACAAGGGCGAAAGCCTACTAGATACTTCCTTTTTGGGGGTTCGGCTTTCCGATACCGATTTGACAACCGGCCTTAAACTCGTTGCTGTTGAGGGGCCTGAACAAATCGTGGACAGCTATCAAATGCAGCACGGCAAGCAGCAACAAATTACCTATTCCGCGAATAAATATTCTGCTCTTTTTGAAAATGAGCAGGGCGAAAAACTACAGCTGGAACTTCAGCTATCTGCGCAAGGCATGGCATACAGGTATCATTTGCCAAAGCTGTCCTCCGAATGGCGTGAAGGCAAAGAAGGCGAAATGGACAGCCTGATCATCAAAGAAGAGCTTTCCACCTTTGGCTTTAAGCCAAATACAAAAGCATGGATGCAACCAATGTCCGAGGCTAAATCTGGCTGGCGAGAGACGAATCCTTCCTATGAAGAGCACTACCAGATGGCGATTTCCGTAAGGGATACCTCGCCCTTGGGAGAGGGGTACGTTTTTCCTGCATTGTTTCAGACGGATAGTACCTGGATGCTGCTAAGCGAAGCTAATGTACATCGTCAATATTGTGGCTCTCGATTACAATGGAATGATTCTTCAGATCAGCTTAGTATTAGATTTCCACAGGAAGCGGAAGTTTTTCCAGGTGGAGCATTATTGCCAAACGGAACGCGGCCCTTTTACAGCCCGTGGCGAATAATAGCAGTAGGCGGATTGGACGATATAGTGGAAAGTACTTTGGGAACAGACCTGGCCGCACCAGCTATTGATATGGAGACCGATTTTATCGAAAGTGGGCTGGCATCGTGGAGCTGGGTGTTGTTGAAAGACGATTTTACGAATTATGAGACTTCCCGAAAATTTATTGATTATGCATCAAACATGAATTGGCCTTACTGCTTGATCGATGCTGATTGGGACTGGAAAATCGGCTATGACCGTATGCAGGAATTAGTCGATTATGCAGCAGAAAAAAACGTAAAAATCCTGCTGTGGTACAATTCATCGGGTTCTTGGAATAGTACAACTTATACACCTAAAAGTAAACTGGTAAATGCAGAAGAACGTAGGGCAGAGTTTGCCCGCCTTCAGAAAATGGGCGTTGCAGGATGTAAAGTAGACTTCTTTGGCGGCGATGGCCAGTCGATGATTGCCTATTACCACGATATCCTTAAAGATGCTGCGGATCACCAATTGCTGCTCAATTTTCATGGCGCCACTTTACCGAGAGGCTGGCACCGAACCTACCCCAATTTGATGACCGTAGAAGCCATAAAAGGCGAGGAGTTTATCACTTTTGAGCAAGCCAATGCTGATCTTCAGCCTTCACATTGTGCCGTCATTCCGTTTACACGAAATGTATACGATCCGATGGATTTCACGCCCATGGCGCTCGACAGCATTCCGAATATTGTGCGTCGCACGACCACTACTTTCGAGTTGGCATTGCCGGTGCTATTTACTTCTGGTGTGCAGCACATAGCTGAGATTCCAGAAGGTATGGAGAAGATGCCCAAAGATGTGGTGGCATATCTAAAAGACATTCCGACAAGGTGGGATGAAAGTCGCTTTTTACAAGGTTTTCCTGGAAAGGAAGTCGTCATGGCCCGTCGAAAAGGCAGTGTTTGGCATATTGTAGGTATTAATGGGGAGCCAAGGGCAAAGACCATAACACTGGATCTTTCCTTTGCGGAAAATCAGCAAGGAGTCTTGTTTTATGATGGAGATAGTAGTGTTCCACAACAGAAGACGATTCAGAATCAAACTTTAGAAGTGGTTTTACAGCCAAATGGCGGTTTTGTGGTGAAAATTTAATTCTGGAAAAAGCATTGGCCGTGTCTAATGGTGCAACAATTATTCTTGCACCACCAGCTTTCGCACGGTACGTTGCCCATTCTCCAGATAAACAACGACCCAATACAGTCCACTTGTTAATTGATGTATATTGATTGTTTCCTGAGCATCAAAAGTCTTTAGTAATTGTCCGGTCGAGACCCGGAGCTCTACATGCTGGAAAGGCAATGCTGTGCGAATTTGGAAGTAATTTGTGGCAGGGTTGGGAAATAATTGAATTTCTGAAGCTATTGTTTGCTGTTGTGAGTAGGATGAAAGAATATCATCTGAAATAATGATCTCGACTTCATCGGAATTGTTTATATCATAACAATCACTCTCTTGGATTTTGACTTGAAGACTTTCTTCGCCCTCTTCCAATTGATCTTGAATAACTTGAATGCTGTCTGTAAAGGTCATTTGATCTTTTGTAAATAAGACAAAACCTGGGTGTCTATAATAATCTTTGCCATAAGTCGCCATCCCCTCCCATTCGAGTGTAACGGCTAAGGGAATCGCTTCGGTTGTCGTACGTTGAATGGTAAAAGGTGCCCAGGTTTCTGGCTCTGCTACTTGGGTAACCGTTGTACTGATATCAATCAGATGGTCTGGAGCTTGTTCGTATAGTTCAAAAGTAATGTCTACATTTTCTGGGCTTTCGCCCAATTCAAAACCAACAGCATTGGGGTGAATAATGAAAAAATTTCCTGTGACATTACCTAGTCCACTACTGGTCGATGGATTGCCAATAACACTTAAAAACGGAATATCTTGGGTATAAATAATCGTGCAATCTGTAAAAGTAGCGCCACCAAATCGAGGCACTGGATTTTCGTAATCCGATACTTCAAAGAAAACGGGGTTGTTGAAAGGGGTAGGGTCATTAGAGATGCCTTTGAAAACACAGTTTTCGAAAATCAAATCATAACTTTCAATCGTTTTTCGCGCATAAGCACCCGTCCAACCGCTATTTTCGACTAGGCAATTTTCAAATTTTACGAATCCATCCACTCCATTTGCGCCATTATCAAATGCTGCAATTTCCGCGTAAGCGTAATCATTGGAGGGATCATAATTATTACTCATATAAGTATCTTCCACGCTCACAGATACATCTAGAGAATTATCATCTAGGTTGGACAGCGCGAGCTGAATTGCTCGGCCGTTGTTATTAAATATTCGGCAGCCTTTGATCAAAACATTTTCGATTCGTTCATTGGCGGCATCTGGTTCTATATCGATACCATCTTCCGGCAAAGTACCGTTCGTTTCAGAAAACTCACAATTTAGGATATTGGCATTTTTGACGGAAACAATGGATAAGCCTTGCCGATAATTATTGGTTGAAACACAATTGAGAATGGTAATATTTTCACAATAGTTTTGGGTAGAAGTGGGCGAAAAACTTTTTTCGATAATAATACCATCACCACCCGTATCTTCAATTCTTAGTCCTTCGATAAGTACGTTTTTAGCGGAAGCTAAGCGAATGCCATGCCTATATTCACTGTCGGCCAGTTGTACATATTCCGCTCGCTGCATTCTCAAAGTTGCTCCATAGCCTACGATATTGATATTTTCTAGATCTCTGATGCGTATCAGCGGCTCATAAATATCAAATGCACCAGGTAAAGCCTCTATCACTACGCTATCTTCCAAAATGATGGTGAGGTCGTCCCGTTCTAAGCGCAACGGACCCGTTTTCCAGGCTCCACCTACATAATCAATAATAACGGTATCAGCCGTAGATTCTTCGATGGCAAATTGTAAGAATGGCGTACTATCATTGGGGTCGTAGCCCACTTCTGTTGATACGGTCAAGGTAGAGGCGATAAGCTGGCCAGAAAAAAGAAAGAACAATGGTAGTAGGAAAAGTGGTTTCAAAATGCTCTATTTTAAGAGGGGTGTAGGTCGATTAAAAGACTTCCTCAATTTAGTTCTTTTTTTATTGCTATAAATTGAATACGTGTATAAACAACGACTTATAAGTCTTTTTCCAATCCTAAATATGTTGTTTTTGATGTTTTTTGCTGAAAAACGACCCACATTGCACAAGTTTTGTTCTTTATCTTTGTCTAATAACAGCCTACACATTTTTGCATTGGTAATCAGAATCGGAGAAGTTTAAACATGCGGTTGGTTCAACACTATATTATTTTATTATTTACATTATTGATTTCGCTAAAAAGTTATGAGGTCGGAGGCCAAACTCGTGTGATTACACCATCTACCATTGAGCCCTTGATCAGTAGTAATGACCCGACCCGGTTTTGCTATGATAATATGGTTACGGATAAAAATGGAAGATTTTGGATGAAAACTTGTGGTGTTGCACAGATGCTATACGGCATTCGTATTTTCCAATTTGATGGATATAATCGTTGGCCGATTTCAATTGCCAGAGATGATTGGCAAACTAGCAAGTCCATTTACATTGAAGGCTTTTCTTCTCGTGACCAATGGTATGGTTTTTTCAATCCTGCTGAAGGTCAATCGACCTTTTTTCTTTATGATGTTCAAACTGATGATATACAATATGTTGGTGTTCCGGATGGGGTAATTAATGGCGTACGTGAGTATGAACCAGGTAAGTTCTGGATACTTGTTAGGTATGAAAAGGATTATCAAATTTATCATTGGGATGGAAAGAATATCGAATTACAATATTCTTTCCCGAATTATTTGTCTGATGATCCTAACTCTTTTCAAGATGGGAAGATAAACTTTGTATACTCAAATGGAAGTTTTGGAATTCTCTTTTCCCATTTTCCTCTGATTATTTTTGATACAAAAACCGGTTCACATCGAACTTTTTCTACTGAGCATTTAGCTCGGCTTGCGCCAAATTCGACACCTGCTAAGCGGTTGACGGTAGAGGCTGTTAAATTAGAAGCTGGAGATTCCATTATTTATATCGCTCAATATCATGCTTCACCTTCATTTTTCAAAATAAATTTAAATAAGCCAAATTCCGAACCCGAGAAACTATGGGATACTCCGCCAGGAAGTCAGGCTCAGTCGATTTGGAAAGACGAGGAAGGTAATTTTCTATTTTTATTTGAATTTCCAAGGGAGAATAAAAAATATGGTGCATATCTGCTTGATAAGAATAATCAACTATTTGATTATAGTGCGATGATAGACCAGATGCCGATTATACGATCATTGAGCGGAAAGAATTTTAAACAATCCATATATGTTGGTACAACGGATGGTGCATTTTGGGTCAAAGCCAAACAGGAAAATAGCATTATCTCTCATTTAGGGTTGAAAAACCTTCGGTATATTTTACCTTATAAAGATCAGCAAGTGATCGTTAATTCGAAGGAAGGCTATTTTGTAATTGACAAAAATAAAATTGCTCCATTTCAGGGAAATAGTTGCTTCCAGAAATATTCTAAAGTGAGCGGAAGAAAAGAAGTGCTCACGAGCCCAAGTGGAAAATTGTGGCTGAAAACACTCGATCAACTTATGCCTGTAGTTGATAAACACGATGATGATTGTAACTTGATATCTTTAGGTTTTAGGTCTACTACCGGGGTTTTTATAGCGGAAAGTAAATTGGCTTTGATTGAAGAGACCAAGAATAAACTAATATGCTATGACCTAAATCTTCAAGAAGAGATCAAAATTCCGGGGCCAGAAATCAACTTTCAGGGAAGAGTACATTATTTGTGGGTTGCTGACAATAACATTCTTTGGGTTGGGACTAATTTTGGCTTGTACAAAATAAACCTCCATACAGGAAAATCTAAATATTTTGGTGATACGCCTGATTTTGAAGACCATCGGATATTGTCGATTCATGAAGATCAACAAAAAAAACTCTGGTTGGGGACAGCTAGCCGTGGAATCCATATTTTTAATCCGGAAAGCGAAAAAGTAGAGCTAGTCATCAATGACATCGGAGGATTAAGTAATAATGTGGTTGTTGGGATGCTTGAAGATGAGGATGGAGATATTTGGGCGGCTACTTATAATGGACTCAATTTATTAAAACAGGATGGTACGATCATTACTGTTTTTAAAGAAGAGGATGGCTTGTCACACAATGAATTCAATCGATATTCTCATTACAAAGGTGAAAACGGATTACTCTATTTTGGTGCTTTGAAGGGATTGAATATTATTGAGCCCAGAGCACTCAAAAAAGGACTATTAGCTTCAAAAAATGCTCAAATTTTCACGACTAGTATCAGTTATTTTGATGCTAAAGCTGATGAAACGGTGCAATTGAGAAATTATATTCCCAATGATCAACCATTGGTGCTTTCTGCTGACAAGCGGTTTTTGAGTATCAATGTCGGGATGTCCAATTATGGCCTCAACAGGAAAAACCGATATGCCTATCGATTGGAAGGAAAGCAAAAAGATTGGACCTATCTGGGAAAGGAGCACTTAATCCGTTTGACCAATTTGCCGGCAGGCAAGTACGCCATTTTGATTAAAGGAATTGACCAAAATGGAAACTGGTCTGCAAATACCCTACGTATTCCGATCTATGCAAAAGAATTTTTTTACAAACAGGCCTGGTTTTATGTAGTTTGTTGCATTCCCTTTTTGGCCTTTGCATTCTTATGGATACGTCGGTTGCGTTCTGAAAAATTTAGGCTAGAACAAGAGGTGGATAAAAGAACACTCGAGATCAGAAAAGACAAAGAACTCATCGAGTATCAAGCATCAGAACTGCAACAATTAGATAAAATGAAAAATCGCTTTTTTGCGAATATTTCACATGACTTGCGAACACCCATCACCCTCATGACCGGCCCTGCAGAGCTATTGGCAGAGGATGAAACTATAAAATCTAGTTCTGGCCTCCAGAAATCGGTTCATTCAATTACTCAGAATGGCAAGAAGTTGCTTCGCTTAGTTGATGAAATGTTGGATTTGGCAAGACTTGAATCTAATCGGATAAAAATTCACGAAGAAGTAGTCCCGCTATTCAAATACTGTAAAGCTATTTTTGAAACTTATCAGTTTGAAGCCCAGCGAAAACAAGTAGATTTCCGCTTTGATTTTTACCCTCCTGCTGATTATCAGTTGTTAACAGACCCTAAGCGTCTGGAAAAAATTCTGAATAACCTCCTTGGCAATGCACTAAAGTTTGTTGATACAGGTGGAGCGGTTCAGTTTATCGTTTCTGAAATTAAGTCCGAAATACATTTCAAGCTTATTGACAATGGGCGTGGAATTCCCGCTGATGATTTGCCTCATATTTTTAAGCGTTTTTTTCAAAGTAAAGATGCTTCTCTAATCCAAACTACCGGTAGTGGTATTGGCCTGGCTCTAAGTCTTGAATTTGCAAAATTAATGAATGGCAACTTGCAAGTAGAAAGTACTCTGGGCGAAGGGAGTACCTTTACTCTGCTGCTTCCGGTAAAAGCGATTGACGGTCATGCCAAATGGCAATCTAGTGTTATAAAACCTACGGCTATTCAAAATGAAGTGTTTTCGGCTGCCCCTTCCGGAAAAAGATCAAGGATTATGGTAGTTGAAGATAACCCGGAGGTACAAGGGTTTATTCGACAATTACTTGATCCGGAGTATGATGTCGTTGCTTTTGACGATGGCCAGGCAGCGCTCGACTATTTGCACGAAAGTGCAGAGAAGGAATTACCTGTACACCTCATCCTTTCGGATATCAACATGCCTCGCCTCGATGGTTATGGATTGATTGAAGCGATTAAGACGAATAATAAATGGCAGCAGCTACCCATGATAATGCTGACCGCACGGACTAGAGAACACAGTAAACTTCAAGCTTTACGTATGGGGGTTGATGACTATCTGACTAAACCTTTTTCACCCATAGAACTCAAAGTACGTATAGCGAATATACTTGAGAACTACAAAAAACGCTTGGCTTACCAAGAGGTCTATTTTGAAGTTAATCCTCGGTTTGAGGAGCAACCATCTGCTGATCAGGTTTGGTTACAAAAGTTGGAAGAACATACTTTGTATGCCCTTGACCAAAAAATTGATCTACACGCTAATTATCTGGCCCACCAAATGGGGATAAGTGAACGTAAAATTGCACGAAAAACCAAATTACTTACCGGACTTACTATTGGCAAATATATACTTGAAGTAAAGCTTCAGAAAGCTCGTCATTTATTGGAGCAAGAAACCTATTCTACCATATCGGAAGTAAGTCAGTATTGTGGCTTTAAATCTCCCAGTTATTTCACGAAAGTGTTTACAGATTATTTTGGAAAAACGCCCAAAGAGTATAGCTAAGTCTTACCGAAAAGGAAACCGCAACCATTTTTATTAAAAAAGTTTGAAAATAGATGTTTTTATCAATTGCTCAATTGGTTGATTTTTAGTGATTTAGGTTGAGCTGGTAAAATGTTTATATGTTTTGGCAGGATTTTTCAGGTCGGCTTACCCCATTTTTGAAGGGCATGAATGATTATTAAATCCTTTTATGATAGATATA
>JALEHC010000529.1 GCA_022763215.1 Saprospiraceae bacterium | reverse complement strand
TTTTTGAAGGAGATAAACTGATCAAGCGCAAAGTGATGAACCGCTTTCAGGCTACTGATTTTGGTATCTGGAGTTGCGTAAAATTGATCGCTCCGGGTGAGGATGGCTATTTAAGCGCAAGCTTTGAAGATCAGTCGGGTACTTCTTTGGAGCAAAAAGTCGGCTATCTGGTCGACCGCAGCAAAAACACAGTTTATCGATTTTATATCAATCAGGAAACTGCTGTGAAAATCAATCCGGCAAGCCGTCACTTGATTTGGGTGGTAACCAACGATCAAGAAATTGCTCTGGCACAACCGGAAGACTTGGAGCAAATTGACCAGGCGAAAAAGAAACATACTTTCCAGCTAAAGAGAATTAATCAGAAAATTAATTCTGAAGCGGAATTAAGAAAATATCTCGAATTCTAAACTTTTTGGGTGATATCTCTTTTTACATGCTGAATGTCCCCCAAATGAGCTTTTGCTCACAGCGGCTACCTGAGTATCTTAGGTAGCCGTTTCTGTTTTTTTAGTAACTTCATCTCTTCTTTCGCAAAATTCAATTCGGCCAATATGTATACAAAACACCTCTTGAGTTGGGCTTTGTTGCTCCTCCTGCTCACTACCTGCTCTGATGACCAGCCATCCGGGCCGATACTGGATTGTGATGATTTGAATGCCGTTAAAACGAGGTTTGAAGACTTGAATAACAATGGAATATTGCTGCAAAGTATCAATAAAACAGGTAATAATTACCAGTTTCAATTTGAGAATGGGGAGACTTTCAGCTTTGCCGATGGTTGCTTTGATCTGGTAGAAGAAAACAAAAACGAATGGTACTACAATATTCGTTTTTCAGATGGTAAGCAGTTGCTCGTCGGGTATATTGGGGAGCTAAATGTCGAAGTTACGGCTGATCCATATCCATATTCACCGCTGGCTGCACAAGTCGATGTATTTGCACCGCAGGAAGGCCGAGTACAAATACGCGTGATTGGCAAGAATGGCCCCGATTCCGATGTCATTCACTTGTTTGAGGCTTACGCCAAACAGCATACTTTGCCCATATTTGGGCTTTATCCTGACCATGAAAATCAGGTAGAAGTAAGCTTTACCGACCAAAATGGACAATTGAGAATCACCAAGCTTATCAAAATTAATAAAGCGCCACTTCCAGATCAGTTTCCTGAAATCATAATCAAAGAACGCAAAACATCCCAAATGGATGGCCTATTTACGCTGATTAGCTATCGTGGCGCTTCTGATGGCAATAACAAGCCTTTTTTTATGGATGCGTTTGGTGATATCCGTTGGTATTATGATTTTACAGGCCACCCACAACTCAATATGCTGGGCTATGACGTCGGACTTGAGCGCTTGGCCAATGGAAATTTTTATTTTGGCGACTGGACGAGCAATGCTATCCACGAGGTGAATATGCAAGGCGAAGTGATTCGAACATGGCCGTTGGCAGGCTATGGTTTTCATCACAACGTTCAGGAAAAACCAGATGGCAATTTTCTGGTGACGGTCAACAAATGGGGAAGCACACACGCTAATGGCAACAATTCCGTCGAGGATTTTATTATCGAATTAGATCGCCAAACCGGAGCCGTACTTTACGAATGGGATTTGCGCGAAAGCCTGGATGAATATCGAACGGTATGGGCTAATAACCTTCAAAACGAATATGTTGACTGGTTTCACGCCAATTCAGTGGTATACGATGCTTCAGATCAGTCCATCATTGTTTCTGGTCGATTGCAGGGTGTAGCCAAGCTTGATTATGCGAATAATGTCAAATGGATTATGTCGCCACATCGTGGCTGGAATCAAAATCGAAGAGGGGAGGACCTCAATACCTTTTTATTGCAACCTCTAGACCAGCAAGCTAACCCAATCACAGATCAGGAAGTGCTCGATGGTTATGAAAATCATCCGGAATTTGAATGGAATTGGTATCAACATGCAGTTTCTATCATGCCCAACGGGCATTTGATTATGTTTGACAATGGGGATTTGCGCAATTATGGTTTTGATAATCGGTATAGTCGTGCCCTGATTTTTGAGGTAGACGATGAAGCTCGCACTGTACGGCAAGTTTGGCAATACGGAAAAGAAAGAGGCTTGGAGACTTTTTCAGGAATTGTATCAGATGCAGATTATTTGGCAGCGCGAAATAATGTACTTTTTGCACCTGGCGCTTTTGTCAATCATGGTTCAGATGGCATTGGTGCTAAACTGGTAGAAGTGAATTACGACAGTAAAGAAGTCGTGTTTGAAGTGAATTTGGTAGGGCCTGGGATTGTTTTTCACCGTGCTGAAAAGCTGGAATTATATCCATAATTCATGACAACCGAAGAAGCCATACAATTGATACAACATCCTCACTTGGAGGAGTTGCGCGGAGCGCAACGATGGGCAGACCTGGGCGCAGGCCAGGGAAGGTTCACGCTGGCATTGGCTCATTTATTTGCCGCAAAGGCAGCCGACCGTGAGATAGTCGCGATAGATACCAACCGAAATGCACTTGCACAACTTCCTGCACAAGTAAAAGGCGTCCGCATTTCCACGAAAGTGGGAGACATGAAGCAAGCAGGTGATTTGGGCCCTTACGATGGCCTGATTATGGCTAATTCGCTACACTACATTCGAAAAAAGAAGGCATTTTTTGAAGTGGCCAGAACGTGGATGAAGCCCGGAGCCGTCTTTATTTTGGTTGAATACGATACATCATGGCCCAATCCTTGGGTGCCATTTCCGCTTACATTTGCGGGCTTTCGCCAAAATGCTGCGCAATGGGGATTAGGAGCAGTGGAAAAAATTAATGAAAGACCATCCATCTATCGGTCAGCCAATATTTATGCCGCTTTCGCGAAATGGAAAAGCTTAGATTAGTTACTACGAGTTGTTCACCAAATACTTTCGTAAAATAGTAAGAGGTATTTTATCCAACGGCAAAAGCTAAAAAATCGGTTTAATTTCCAATTATCAGCTCAACTGAAAACACCTAGTTTCTTCTTTAACGTTTGGCCTCCTTTTCGCTAAAGCGAAATAATGAAAATAGGCGACTAATTGTTCCGGAGAATTTTGATATTCAAATCATCAAAATAAACAGGGCTTTGGCCTGCATTC
>JALEHC010000528.1 GCA_022763215.1 Saprospiraceae bacterium | reverse complement strand
TTATAATGTTTGCCGAAAGGCAAGAAAATGGTGTAACTAACTTATTATCAATAGTGAATTGGATGTAAAATAATTGAAATAAAGTGAGAATTATTTTCAATTAATGAATAAAATTGCGAAATTTGCGTCTCGTTTCTCGACCCATTTTACAATTTATAACTCACTATAAACCAATTTAATAACAATGAGAAAAGCTGATTTGGTAGCGGCGATTTCAGAGAAGACAGGTGTTCCCAAGGTAGATGTTTTGGTTACACTAGAGACTTTTTTCAAGGAAGTAAAGAATTCTTTAGCCGACGGCGAGAATGTTTATATAAGAGGATTTGGATCATTTATCATCAAGAAGAGGGCTAAGAAAATTGGTCGTCACATCAAGAAAAATGTGGCTATCGAAATTCCGGAGCACTACATTCCAGCTTTCAAACCAGCTAAGGTTTTTGTGGAGCAGGTAAAAGAAAATGTAGATGCTCTGCCGGGTGAAGAAGATAATGACAACGATTAAATCCATTAAAGCAAGGTATATATGACACGGCTCCAAATTATTGTTACAGCGTCGGTCGTCCTGCTTTTTTTGGTTTTATATTTTGGTTGTGATACCAAACCTGAAAACATAGCAGCTCTGGAAAAGACTAGAGCTTTGAACGCGGAGACTACTACCATCCAGAATCTTTTGGCGGACGCCAAAAAGAACCTGAGCCCTTCAGAGAGTGCCAGTGTATTGGGCCTTGAGCAAGAATTAGCAGAAGCTCAGACCGATTCTACGAAAGTAGAAAGCTGGAAAAAATTGTCGGGTAGGTGGTACGGCTTGGGACATCCATCCATCTCTGGGCATTATGCTCAGTTGGTTGCAGAAAAAGAAAATTCGGAACGAAGTTGGAGTATTGCCGGAACGACCTTCACGATCTGTATTCAACGTGCAGAGGAAGAAAAAGTAAAGACATTTTGTACCGACAGAGCTGTTCAGGCTTTTGAAAGTGCGATTTCCATCAATCCTGAGAATACAACAAATCGGGTTAACCTGGCTTTGGCTTACGCCGAAAATCCGCCAAAAAATAATCCGATGCAGGGAATACAATTATTGCTCGAATTAAACCGAGAAAACCCTGATGATGTTCTCGTTCTGACAACTCTAGCAAGACTAGGTCTACGCACCGGCCAATTTGAAAAAGCGGTTGGTCGCTTGGAAAAAGCACTTACTATCGAACAAAATAATGTAGCCGCAAACTGCCTGATTGCACAAGCTTATGAACAGCTTGGCCGAGCAGCAGAAGCAGCAAGCTACGCACAGAAATGTGACGAATTAAGAAATCAATAATATTTTATCATATAAAAAGATTTGGCTATGCCTTGTGGAAAAAAGAGAAAAAGACATAAGATTGCAACACACAAACGTAAGAAAAGGCTGCGTAAAAACAGACATAAGAAGAAAGGTAGATAATCATCAACACTGGCATGGGGCAGTGGGGTGTTTTATTTGATAAAGCCTCCGCCTTTTTGTCTTATCAAGACATAAATAGTTAGAAATTAAAATGATCCAGACTATTCGGTGCTAATTTTAGCATCGGATAGTCTTCATTGCGTTTATACCTTCCAATGAAGATCAATAATTTCATGACGCTATCTTTTGGTGGTATTACTTCTACCCTGACGAGGCCTGTCGAAAAATTATTCTTAGATCCCAAAAACCAAGAAAAGAAAAAATGACAACTTCTGAGTAATAGGGCCTTTTGATATTCACAGAATATCTATGTATTTGATTTAGTAATACTGCCAACCATATATATATAGGAGTACTGTATTGGTTAGTTTTTACTTTCTCAAATACACCTTCACTCGTACTGCATGCCTTAAAAGAAATATTCTTGTGGAAAAGGAACTTATTATTAATTCAACCCCCACAGAAGTTGAAATTGCTTTGCTGGAGCAATCCAAATTAGTGGAACTCCATCATCAAAAAACAAACGATAACTTTACTGTAGGTGATATTTTTCTGGGCCGCATCAAACGATTGATGCCGGGTCTGAATGCTGCGTTTGTGGATATCGGACACAAGAAAGATGCTTTCTTGCACTATACTGACCTCGGCCCTAAACTGAGCTCTTTGCTCAAGTATACCGACCAGGCTGTAAAAGGTGAACTGAATACCCACAAACTGGATGACTTCAAGTTACAACCGGAAATTCTGAAAACTGGTAAAGTTGATCAAGTCCTCAATAAACGCCAACATGTATTGGTACAGGTACTCAAGGAACCAATTTCAACAAAGGGGCCTCGCCTCTCTTGTGAAATTACAATTCCTGGTCGTTATCTGGTATTGACACCATTCAACAATATCGTTGCTGTCTCTAAGAAAATATCTAATTCAGAAGAGCGGAAGCGTCTTCAACTACTGGTCGAAAGTATCAAACCCAAAAATTTTGGGGTGATCGTTCGTACAGCAGCAGAAGGCAAAAAAGTGGCTGATTTGCATGAGGAATTGACCTATATGCTCAATCAGTGGAAAGACATCTATAGCCAATTACAAAAGGCAAAACCTCCAATGAAACTGCTTAGTGAACTAGATAAAACATCTAGTATTCTTCGGGATGTGCTAAGCGATTCATTTCACAAAATTGTCGTCAACGATAAACAACTTTACTCGAATATAAAAAGCTACCTGGAGTCTATCGCTCCGGATGCCGTGAAGATCGTTAATCTTCATCGTTCGAATAAACCAATTTTTGATGCCTTTGGTGTGACTCGTCAGATCAAATCTTCATTCGGTAAAACAGCCACCATGAGTAGCGGTGCTTACTTGGTTATTGAACATACTGAAGCCATGCACGTCATCGACGTCAATAGTGGCCATAAGATGGGAAGCAATAATCAGGAAGAAGCGGTTCTGAAAGTGAACATGGAGGCCGTAGATGAGATTGCCAGACAGATGCGCCTTCGCGATATTGGCGGTATCATCATTATTGACTTTATCGACATGCGCAATCAGGAGCACAAAAAGCAGCTACTGAAAGCAATGCGGGGTGCCATGAAAAAAGACCGTGCTCAGCATACCATTTTGCCGCTGAGCAAATTTGGTCTGATGCAGATCACGAGACAACGGGTACGCCCAGAGGTGAAGATCAATACTGCCGAAGTATGCCCTACTTGTAATGGTACTGGTAAGATTAATGCATCCATCTTATTGACAGATGATATTGAACGTGATTTGACATTTATTGCACAGTCGCGTCCAAAGTCAAAGGTCAAATTGATGGTTCATCCATACGTGGAAGCCTTCCTTAAAAAAGGTTTCCCAAGTACTCAGATGCAGTGGTTTTGGCGTTTCCACAAATGGGTACGTCTACAAACAGACAACGATTTTCATCTGACTCAATACAAATTCTTTGATGAAAATGACGATGAAATTCGTTTGAATAACTAGAAATTACTCATCTATCACTCAAGGCTTTAGTCGGTTATCATGATTGGTAAAGACGGAGTCTTGAGTGAATCTTTCCCTATTTGCTTTTCTGCCTTCTGAGCCATCGGGCATCCGCAATTGAATGATTTGCAAGCGGAAAAACACAAGGCAAAAGCCATTAATACGATACCAAACTGTAAATTTTTCTTTCTCACCTTTTTTGTGGTAAATTAAGCAAGAATCACAAAAAAATCAGCTTTGTCAAAAAAGGTATTGGTTGCAGCACTCGATTGGGGCCTTGGTCATGCCAGCCGTTGCGTCCCTGTCATTGAGCAGTTATTGGCTCAGGATGCGAGGGTTTATCTGGCTTCCAGTGGAGCAGCATATCGTTTTTTTGAGCAAGAGTATCCTGATTTACCTTTGTTTAAACTTAGTTTGCACAATTTCAAATATTGGTCCAACCACATGACCATCAATATGGCTTTACAATGGCCTAAGATTGTCAGAGCCATTATCCGCGATCGTTATTTGATCCGACAATTGATGGAGCAACATCATTTTGATATCATTATTTCAGACAATCGTTTTGGTTGCTACCATCCGAATGCTTACAATATTTTTATTACCCATCAGCTCTACCTGAAGTTGCCACCATGGCCACTTGTCAATTGGTTGTTCAATCAGCAACTCAACCATCGATTTATTCGTCGGTTTGATACCTGCTGGATTCCCGATTTGGCGAAAGCCCAAAATTTGTCAGGTCGTCTTTCGCATCCCCCTTTCGGGAAAATGAGCCGCTACATTGGGCCGCTTTCTCGCCTGAATGCGGTAGAAACACCTTTGAAGTACGAGTATTTGTTCTTATTGTCAGGCCCTGAGCCACAGCGTTCTCGGCTCGAAGCGAAGCTTCGGCAGCAAATACCTTTGTTGACTGGAAAAATTCTATTGGTTCAAGGGCGCGCAGGCGCCACTGAGACTGGAAAAAAACTAACGAACTTTGAGGTCGTGCCATTTCTTAAAGGTGAGGATATCAGCCGCGCCATAATGAGTAGCCGGTATATCATCTGTCGGTCTGGTTATAGCACCATAATGGACTTGGTGAAACTACAAAAAACCGCACTACTAATACCAACTCCCGGCCAAACAGAACAAGAATATTTGGCTCAGAAATTGTCAAAAGCTGGTTTGTTTTCAACGCAAACACAAAAAGACATAGACCTCTCCAATGCACCTTTGTTGTTTGTTGAAAGTCCTGATTTCGAGCCGTTTACAGAAAGTGGGGCGCATTTAGCGAAAGCGATAAAAGACTTACTGGTCCGCTGAAACGGTCAAAGCATATACGGCAAAAGAGGCTAGCCAATGAGTACCTTCATAATGCTCGCTGGCAATAAAAGGTATGGTTGCTTCCAAGTGCTTTTGCGCTGCTTTTAGAATGCGGTTTTGGAGTGCTTTGTCTTCAACATAAGGCAATAATTTGTACATGCACCATGCTCGACTCAAATTGACACCGTCGAGATGCACCAATTTTGGATCAGATCGATCTGATACTTCTGCTGGCTGTTCATAAACAGCGAAAGCTTGCTCGGGTAGAAAATTTTTGAGCCAATTGCTAAATTCTTTTTTGGGAAGTACTCGACTCATAAGTGCCGCTTCTTCCAGACAAGCAGAAAGGAAGTCCTCTCCACTTGGTTCCCAGCCTGCCGGACAATTTTGGTCGCTTTGGTAGTAGTCCTTAGCGCGATTTTCGATGAGTTGTAACAATGCTTTTTCATTAGTTGTCTGGGCATAATCCCATGCATAAGAAAGACCAAATGCTGTGTTGGGGTGTACGCCGGTGCGCACTGGATAATGTTGAAGTGGTAAAAATTGTTGGTAGCGTTCGACAATGGCATTGCTCAGAGGTTGCAGTGTAATGTACCAGTATTGCCCTTGCCGATCGTTCCAAGTGTACAATTCTTCTGAGAGTTTGAGCAGCCATGCCCAGCCGTACATGCGTTCCCATGATTTGCTGGCCTGTTGGAAGTAAGCGACTTCCTGAGCGATATTAGCAGGTGTAATATTTTGAGCTATTTTTTTCCGTATTTCTTTGCCTTTCGGCAAATCCGGAAAGCGTTTCAACAAGCGGATCAACATCCAGTGGCCATGTACCGCACTATGCCAGTCAAAGCAACCATAAAAAGCCGGATGCAATGTTTGAGGTGACTGTAACATATTGGAGTCCGGAAGTACCTGATTGAGTTTATTTGGGTATTCCTGATGAATACAATCAAGCGCCAAGCTAGCAAAATGAGAAGCTCCTTCTGCTGTTAATTGTAGTTGCCCAGAAGCATTTTTCTTCAAAAAGGGATTATCGGTCTGTGCCATTAATGCAGTTGTGAATCCAATCAAAAGAAAAGAAAGAAAGAATCGCATATATGAGGTTTATAGTGCTTGCAAGTCAGAACAATTCTCTAAGGTAATAATTTTCCATTGTTGTATAACTTCTTCTGCATCAGAAGCTAACTTGGCTGCAATAGCCACTTGAACGCCATCTGACTCCCCTTCAAATTTTAAGATGTCGGGGCTAATATATTCTGGAAGTTCTCCGGATTGAGCAACCGTTTTCTGGCGAATGGCATTCGACCAGACTTCAAAACCCAGGCGTGCATCGGCACACAATTGTGCTAATTGTTCCACACTTTTAGAATTGGTCGTATACAGATAGCAGGTGAAAGTGCGGTAAACTGACCGTTTCATCAAACCCAATTCTTCAAAAACAGGTAGTTTTTTCTGTTGTACAATAGTGTGTCCCACGATCTGTCGATCAATCAATAAAATATCCTGAAAATTTCTGCCAGAGGAAGGATGCGGTATACTATATAATTGGATTCGAGCCGGATCGAGTTGTCGCCCCCAAAGAATTTCAAATTGTTTGCCTCGTTGCAATCGAACACAAGCGGTTTGAGGTTGAAAAGTAACAAAGCCAAATTTTGCCCAAACGATCTTCGCAATTCGGGGACGTTTGATGGCGGTTGCTGCAATACCAAAATTCCACCAGGCTTCTTTATTGGCGGCATCAAGTGCAATTGTTTTTTTGCTATAATGAAAACAACCTTTCCAGTCATTTTGAGACTTGTAAATCTTACTAAGTTCAAAATACGCAGGTGCAAATTGATTGGTTTTACGAACAATCTTTTTAAGGATTTTTACAGCAGGATAATGATCCCCCAGCCGGATGTACTCCGTTGCGACCTTAAATAGTTGCTGCAAATCGGGGGATAAATGATTCATACAATCAGATTTCTTATTTACAAATATAATTGGGTTTTATGGCCTTGTCCAGTACCCTTTCGGGAAATACCAACTTTGACCGGGCAGGGAATGTAGGTGTCTTTTGCTTAAGCATTGTTTTAAAATCGTAAAAACTATTTCTTTTGACAATCGAAAGCAACAAAAGGCTATACAAAGCGTGTATTTTGTAAGCAAAATGGAATAGAAGTTACATGAAAGATTTAGAAATACAAAAGCATTTGAAAAGATTAGCATCTCAATTAGATGGTGAACTTTATTACGATCGTCTGATGCAGACCTTGTATGCCACCGATGCTTCTGTATACAAAGAGTTTCCGCTGGCAGTTGCCTTGCCAAAGCACAAAGTAGATATTCAACACCTCATTCAGTTTGCCAATACGCATGGCACTTCCCTTATTCCGAGGGCTGCCGGAACTTCCTTGGCTGGCCAATGTGTCGGGCAAGGCATTGTTGTGGATGTCTCCAAATACATGAACCAGATACTCGAAATCAATCAGGAAGAAGGGTGGGTACGTGTACAACCTGGCGTTATTCGAGACGAACTAAATTACCA
>JALEHC010000527.1 GCA_022763215.1 Saprospiraceae bacterium | reverse complement strand
CAAAAGTTCTTCCAATCGCAGGCATTCTAAGCCCAAATTTTCTTTTTGAAGGGCTGGTTGAAATAATATTTCTGGTATTTTTTTCAAACTATACTTTCAGTTCATGCCATTTGTCCGTACGCAAATACCAGATTGTAATGGCGAGCATTAAAATCCAGTAAATCATTTCAGCAGCCCATGCCCAGGGTAAACTCAGTGAGGTGAAATTGACAACAATGTAAATATAAACGACATAGACGACCGCACACCAGGTCTGTATTTTTAATCCAAAATAAGTAGCCCCAGTTCCTGCCAGTCCGTTGAAATACACCCCGCCAACTGAAAATAAAGTCAAAATGCCGATTAGCGTATAAAAAACTGGTTGAGCTTCCTGGATAAGTACCGAATCTGCATTTCCCAAAAGGGGATAAAGAATAGGCTCCGGAAATAAAGCCACCGGAATAGTTAGTACCATTGTGGTCAACCAGCATATTTTGGCTGTTTTCCAGATGATTTCCATGACCTCCTCTCGTTTGCTTTGACCGATAAAATTGCTGACCAAAGTATTTACCCCCGAAGCAAAGCCCCAGGTAGGAATCGAAAGTAAAAGGTAAACCATTCTGGCCAGATTAGAAATGGCGAGTTCTCTTTCTCCCAGTTTTTCAACGATACTAAAGAAAACAAACCAACTACCCAAACCAACAATCGCCTGAGCAACAATAGGTAATGACAGTTTGTACTGTTGTTTGATTAGTTCAAGGTCTATTTCAGGAAGTTTAAACAACTGATAAGGGCGGGCTTTTTTATCAAGTATCATGTACACCAGAAAAATGAAAAAAGCAACGACCTCCGCTATCGTACTAGCTAATCCAGCTCCACCAATTCCCATTTCAGGCAATCCCCATTTTCCGAAAATCAGGCCATAGTTCAATACAATATTGATGATCGCCATAATGACCGTATCAACAATGATAAAGTACGTTCTGGCTACACCAGTATAAAGAGCAATGATGGTGACTCCGACATAACTAAAAAATACGCCCCATGAGCGATACTCGAGATATTCGATACTCTTGGTATAAATACCATCAGAATTGACGAGTAAGTCAAAGAAGTAAGGACAACCAAATTGCATGAAAAAGAACATGACAAAGGCGAGGGCCAGCTCAAAATAGAGCATAGAATAGAAAGTACGGCCTACCTCTTCCGGGCGCCCCTCTCCCATTCTGCGGGCGATGATGATCTGACCGCCTCTTGAAAATCCATAACCAATGGCTGCAACAACCAAATAAAATACCCCTACAAAACCGATAGCTGCAAAGTCTAATTCTGTACGATGGTACAAAAAAACGCTATCGCTCAGTGCAATGACATTCTGTGCCGCACTCCCCAACATGATGGGCGCAGAAATAGCCAGTATCTGGGCATAAGAAGTTTTAAGTTTCATGTGTGGCTTTCCTAAATGATTTAGTCCTGAGCGTTCTATTTTCTTACTAACTAGATTGGTTTGGACCAGGCCGATTGATTACACATATTAAAAACCGGAATCAAAAAAGGTTCATACAATCGGTTATGCGACGAATGTATCTGCTTTTCGTCGAACTTCTAAAACAGGTGATTGTTTTTTGGACATCTAAAGTCTGTTTGCGCGAAGTTAAGCCTTGAAATGCATAGTTCCATGTATTTTGATCACATAAAAAGTTTCTTACTTTCGAAAAAAGCTTCAATTTATTAGCTAGCTTCTGGTAAATAATTAATATTGCATTCTGACTTATTAGAATACTAAAAAATAAAATATGACCAACAAACCGAATTTAATTCCCCCAACAGCCAAAAAAATCGACAAAAAGCTCACCATTCACAATGATACTCGGCTCGACCCCTACTATTGGCTCAATGAAAGAGAAAATCCAGAAGTAATCGCTTACCTCGAAGCTGAAAATGAATACAAGGAGGCCATGTTGGCTCATACTAAAGACTTCCAAAACGACCTGTTCGAAGAAATTAAAAGTCGCATCAAGCAGGATGACCAGTCCGTTCCTTATAAAGAAAATGGCTACTACTACATCACTAGCTATAAAAAAGGCCAAGAATACCCGGTCTACAGCCGCAAAAAAGAAACCTTGGATGCACCAGAAGAAGTTATTCTGGATGTCAACCAATTGGCCGAAGGCCACGATTATTACAATGTAGCCGGTATGTCGGTCAGCCCCGATAATCGACTGTTAGCATACGGAGAAGATACCATTGGAAGACGTATTTATACGGTTCGCTTCAAAGATTTGGAATCAGGTGAGTTATTAGCAGATGAAATTCCAAATGTGGCTGGTGGTGCTGTCTGGGCAGCAGATAATAAGACGCTTTTTTACACCATCAAAGATGAGGCGCTTCGACCCTACAAAATTTATCGCCACATCCTCGGTACACCAGTTCAAGAAGATGTCGAAGTTTACCATGAAGAAGATCCAACTTTCCTGGCATATGCTTTCAAATCAAAGTCTAAAAAATATATAATCATCGCCTCTGTTGCTCGGCTGACTAGCGAATACCGGGTTTTATCGGCGGATGATCCAATGGGCGATTTTCGCATTATTCAACCGCGAGTGCGCGAGCTTGAATACAATATTGCGCATTTCGAAGACAGGTTCTACATCCGAACCAATCTCAATGCAAGAAACTTCCGACTCATGGTTACCCCAGAAGATAAAACAACCATGGATCATTGGCAGGAGGTTATTCCTCATCGAGAAGATGTGCTATTGGAGGACATGGATATTTTCAAAAATCACCTGGTTCTTTCTGAACGGGTAAAGGGTATCACTCAGTTGCGAGTTCGCCCATGGGAAGGGGAAGAACACTATATCGATTTTGGAGAAGATGCATTCCTGGCCTACACTTCCGTAAACCCAGAATTCAACACAAATACGCTCCGGGTTTCCTATACTTCCATGACGACACCAAGTTCTACTTTCGATTATGATATGAATAGCCGAAAGTTAACCGTTCTCAAAGAACAGGAGGTATTGGGCGATTTTGACAAAAACAATTACGAAACCGAGCGCCTATACGCTACCGCACGTGACGGGGTAAAAGTTCCGATTTCTATCGTTTACCGAAAGGGATTCAAGAAGGATGGCAGTGCTCCCTTGTTGTTGTATGGCTATGGCTCGTACGGCGCAAGCATGGAGCCTTATTTCAGTTCCGTTCGCCTGAGCTTACTTGATCGTGGCTTTGCATACGCGATTGCACATATTCGCGGCGGCGAAGAACTGGGACGCCACTGGTATGATGATGGAAAGCTATTGAAAAAGAAAAATACTTTTACCGATTTCATAGATTGTGGTGAGTTTCTCCTTTCGGAAAATTATACGTCCAAAGGTCATCTGTATGCGATGGGCGGAAGTGCCGGAGGTCTGCTCATGGGCGCTATCGTCAATATGCGACCAGATCTTTGGAATGGTATCGTGTCGGCAGTACCATTTGTAGATGTGGTAACGACTATGCTGGATGAAAGTATTCCACTGACCACGGGCGAATATGATGAATGGGGAAATCCAAATGACGAAAAATATTACCATTATATCAAATCCTACTCACCTTATGACAATCTGGAAGCCAAGGAGTATCCGGCCATGCTAATTACCACTGGTTTGCATGATTCACAGGTACAATATTGGGAACCAGCGAAATATGTAGCCAGGTTGCGCGAGCTAAAAACAGACAATAACCCATTATTGCTTCATACCAATATGGATGCTGGACACGGCGGAAAAAGTGGTCGTTTTGAACGGCTGCGCGAAGTAGCTATGGAATGGGCTTTTTTCCTGGATTTGGAAGGAATCAAAAAATAATCAATCATGCTAACCGAAAATCACGGATTGACTTTCTCCCCTCTAATCGTCGGTTGTATGCGACTGGGCGTGTGGGGAGCTGGAATGTCCACTAAAGAATACGAACGTTTCATTGATGAGTGCCTTGAATTAGGCATTAATGATTTTGATCATGCCGATATTTATGGGCATTATACCACCGAGGCAGAGTTTGGGGCCGTGCTGAAACGCCGCCCTGACTTGCGTCAAAAGGTACAAATTACCACCAAATGTGGCATCAAACTAATCACACCTAATCGGCCCAACCATAAAATCAAATCCTATGATGCCAGTGCCAAGCATATCATGGCATCAGCTGAGCAGTCACTAAAAGACTTGGGAATTGAGTGTATTGATTTGCTATTAATTCATCGTCCAGATTATTTGCTTCATCCTGAGGAAGTTGCTCAAGCGTTCGAACAACTCAAAAAAGAAGGAAAAGCGCGTTATTTTGGCGTTAGTAATTTCACGCCTTCCCAGTTTGAATTGTTGAATGCATACACTCCATTGGTAACCAATCAGATAGAAGCATCTTTGTTGCACCTTGATCCTTTTGACGATGGTACACTCGACCAATGTATGCTTCATAAAATCAGGCCAACGGCCTGGTCTCCGCTGGGTGGTGGCGCTGTATTTACAGACACAAAAGACGAAAGAGCGACTCGCATTCGCGATAAAGCGAAAGAATTAGCCGAAAGGCATAAGGCCGAGCTCGATCAGATTATGCTAGCTTGGCTGATGAAGCATCCATCTGGAATTATTCCGGTACTCGGTACTTCCAAATCATCTCGGGTAGCATCTGCCGTAAAGGCAAAAGCGATCGACTTGACGCATGAGGAGTGGTATGAACTATGGCAAGCATCTACGGGCGTTGAAATTCCCTAAAATTCTGATCCAATGATTAAAATTCGATCAAAAGACCTTGATGGAGCAGAGATTTCTTGGTTTGCTCCCATTTGTAATGGCGATGATGAATTGCTGGGGGCGCACGATATGCGCTACAAAAGCAGCTGGGAAAATGCGTCCAATATATTGCTAACCGCTGATCGCCTGGGCTACCGCAATATTCTTTGTCCTTCTTCCTATCAAGTCGGACAAGACACCCTGACCTTTGCTTCTGCCGTGGCTCCGCTTACGCAAAATATTAACCTGCTGACGGCCATTCGCTGTGGCGAAGTCCATCCCCCCATGCTGGGGCGAGCAATTGCAAGCCTTGATCACATCCTGAAAGGGCGACTAACGATAAATATCATCTCCAGCAATTTGCCGGGGACAGATTTGAGCTCTGCTGATCGCTATCAACGATCTCGTGAAGTCATCGAATTTCTCAAACAAGGTTGGACACAAGAGCATATTAGCTTTAAGGGGCAATTTTACCAACTTGACTTGCCAAGCGATCCCATCAAACCCTATCAGCAAAATGGTGGGCCCCTACTCTATTTTGGTGGTTACTCACCAGCCGGGGTAGATTTGTGTGCGGAGCATTGCGATGTATATTTGATGTGGCCCGAAACAGAAGATCGTTTGCAGCAGCTCATGCAGAATATGAGTGACAAAGCAGCGGCCTACGGCCGTACCGTCGATTTTGGCCTTCGTGTACACATGATTGTCCGCGAAACCGAAGCAGAAGCGAAGGCTTACGCCAAACGCTTGATGTCGCATATCGACGATGAAAAAGGCAAGGAAATTCGCGAACGTGCCTTAGATGCCAAATCATACGGCGTATCTCGTCAAAGTGAAATGCGTGAACAAGCTGATAATGATGGGTTTGTGGAAGATTATCTCTGGACAGGTATCGGACGAGCGCGATCGGGTTGCGGTGCTGCTTTGGTCGGGACTCCCGATCAGATATTAGCCAAAATTCAGCGATATATGGACATGGGGATTCGTTCGTTTATTTTTTCGGGCTATCCGCATATTGATGAATGCAAACATTTTGCTCGCTGGGTATTACCACAATTAAAGACGGTTTCTATGCCTGTAGTCCAAGGTCGGATTCCTACGCAATTACCCGATACGCCTTTGGCCGCCGGTATTCGAAAATAAGCATCTATGATTGATCTGATAATCGTTTGTAGTTATTTTGCGATCATCTTTATTGCGGCAGTGAGTGGCCGTACTGGCAAAGATGTAAGTACGGAACAATACTTTCTCAGCAATAGAAATTTGCGATGGCCGTCTATCGCACTTTCGACCATAGCTACCAATGTAAGCGGTTATCAGTTTTTAGGTATGATGGGTTCGGCCTACCTGTATGGTTTGGCACAAGCCAATCTGGAAATCAATGCGATTCAAGGCATTTTAATGGCGGCATTTATTTTTGTGCCTTTGTATTTGAAAGACAAGGTCATCACCATCACCCAATTTATCCGAAATCGGCTGGGGAATACCGTGGCTATGGCCTACACCATTGCTAATATTGCCTTGTTTGCCACGATAACTCTGGGAGCTGCTTTATTTTGGGGCGCTTATGCCGCCGACCTTGTTTTTGCAGAATACCTTTCTTTTTTACATCAAGACCGGATTATCCGAATTTGCATTTTGATTGTTGGACTTGGCGTGTTTT
>JALEHC010000526.1 GCA_022763215.1 Saprospiraceae bacterium | reverse complement strand
TAAAATAACGCTGGCCCACAAAAAGTTTTTTGCAGAAGCCTACTTATTCAAAAGTGAGCATATTATTACATACAAACAAGTGTTCAAGTGACTATTCTTCCAATACGGGTATCGGCTGCCGATCGTCGTTTACTGCTACAAATGTAAAAGTGCCTTCAATGGCTTTTTCCCGAATTTCGGAATACATTTCTTCGATAAAAATCTCCACTTTGATTTCAAGGCTAGTACGACCTACACGGACTACTCTTCCAACCAATTCAATCAGTGTTCCAGCCGGAATCGGATGATTGAAATCAATTTTACTGCTCGATACAGTTACCATTTTTTTGCGACTAAAGCGAGTGGCTGCAATAAACGCAACTTCATCCATGAGTTGCATGGCATGTCCACCAAAAAGAGTATCGTAATGGTTGGTCGTATTCGGGAAAACTGCTTTAAATATACGGCTTTCAGATTGCTCAATTCGTTCTTCTATCGTCATTGCTGTTTGTTTTGAGCCGCAAAAGTAAGCCCGTTTTGTTAACGGATCAATATACGAGACTGATAAACGACTTCCTGCTTTCGCAAAATCTGCGCTATATACATACCAGCCTGCCAATCCGGAAGTGCCAGTCGGTGCGCTCGGCCTTCCAATGGAAAATCGCTCATCCATTGTCCTTGGCTATTGTAAATACGCAGCCGGGTACCGGCCGTTTCTTCAGGAAGTAAAATATTTAGTTCTTGCCCAGGTAGTAGCTGGTTGGGGTATAATTGGTAACCTTCTTCCTGCTTTCGCAAAATACGAATCGGGGAGTAAGAAAACTGACCGTTGTAATCGACTTGCTTAATGCGGTAATAATTAGCACCAGCTTGCAGATCAGTGTCGACGAAGCGGTAGCTATTTTCCGAAAGGGAATTACCAGCCCCCTGTACCTGACCGATTGGCTCAAAACGACCGCTCGTTTTTCGTTCAATCTGGAAGTAATCATTATTGGTCTCTGTAAGTGTTGACCACTCCAAAATGCCTGTTTTGTTTTGGCGATAAGCCTGAAACTGATGCCAACTGACAGGCAGTGCATCATTGCTTAAGCTAAGTACAAAAAGACCATTCAGCACGTCCGAACCAATGATATTGCCGGAAGGCAAAAGCGGATACACACCCCAAGCTCCATCAAAACCTGCATAATCAACATTGTTGAAGGTATCGTAATATCCCACACGAGTGACATCGGTTGGATCAGAAATATCAAATACCTGTATGCCATCATGATAGTAAGAAATGTAGACCAAGTCGTCTTTAATGATCGGATTGTGGGCTATGCTATTGGTATAAGTTGGAGCTTCCAGTTGAGATCGGAACAAATCAACTACATTCAGATTGTTGAGGTCAGAAACATCGAGCATTTTCACGCCTCGGCCATGTGTTTCATCACAAAAAACGAGATAATCACCATCGTTGGTAAGCCAACAACTATGGTTATACCCACTTTCGGCATAGGAAGTAAGCGAGCCAAGTGTGACTGGTGAAGTTGCATTGGTGAAATCGTAGATGTAGAGGCCATTGTTGCCATGATTGCAATACAGCGTATTGTTGCGTGCGTACAAATCATGAACATAACCGCCTGGCAAATTGATACTGGCCAGCAGGCTGGGATTGGCAGGGTCGGTGGTTAGGTCATAAACGATCAAACCACTGGACTGGCTATTAGAACCAGCGATGTACAGCCGCCCGACAGCCGCATCCACAAAGACATTGTGCGCTCTCAGGAAGTCAGTAGTGGGTTGGGAAAGCAGCGTCGCTCCGCTCTCAATATCGCTAAGGTCGATGATCATCATACCTTCAGTGCCTTCGTCCGCTACACAGTAAAGGTAAGAGCCATAATTTTTCATATCGCGCCAAATGGAGTCATCGCCACCTGTAAATTCGGTCTCAAAAGTAGGACTAGCCGGATTTGTGATGTCAAATATCTGCACCTTTTGTACGGTACCTATGATGGCGTACTCCCGGCCGGTCATTGGATCGGCATAGCCCCAGATTTCGTTATAGGCCAGGCCTGCTCGGAGTGGAAGGTTATTATCATCAAACTGTCCTAGCATACTCATGTTGCTGGATGTTTGCGCAAGTAAAAAAAGTGGAAATAAAAAGATGTAAGTGAATAGTAAACCTCTATGCATGCTTTCGGGATTTGTATCAGTAAAAAGTAGCGTGTAAGTGGGAAAAGGTGTTTGTAAATTTAACAAAACACTTTCGACTTTTCAAGCAATTGATTATCAGGAAATAGCCAGAAAGGAGACGTTAATGTGGAAAACTTTTGTTTTTAAACTAACTTTTAGAGGATCAAAATGGTTAAATTCATTGACCATTGAGGTTTTTAGTAGAAGCGAATAAAAGAGATTACACATGCCAGAGTTCTTACACCTACATTGTCATACCCAGTATTCCTTACTGGATGGAGCGGCGAGTATTAGTCACATGATGGATAAGGCGGCAGCAGACGGTCAGAAGGGCGTTGCTCTGACAGACCACGGTAATATGTTTGGTGCCTTTAAATTTGTGGCGGAAGCCAAGAAGCGTGATTTAAAACCGATCATTGGCTGTGAGTTTTATATGGTGGAAGACCGCCACCAGAAAGTATTCTCGAGGGCTAAAGGAGAAAAGGATAAACGTTATCACCAGCTTTTACTGGCTAAAAACCGCAAAGGGTATGAAAATCTATCGAAGTTGTGTTCCCTTGGTTTCATTGAAGGTTTATACAGTAAGTTTCCTCGAATTGATAAAGAGTTATTAGAGAAATACCACGAAGGAATTATTGCAACGAGTTGTTGTATTGGTGCGGAAATTCCACAAGCCATTTTACATGGCCGACTCGATAAAGCAGAAGAATATATCAAATGGTGGATTGATCTATTAGGTGATGATTTTTATATCGAGATACAAAGGCATCGGGGCCTCGAAAATATTGACGGATTGGGCGTAAGCCAAGAGGATGTCAATCAGCAGTTACTGAAGTACGCAGAAAAATATAACCTGAAAGTAATTGCAACCAACGATTCTCACTATGTAGAAGAAGATGACTGGGCACCACACGATATCCTACTTTGTATCAATACCAACTCCATTCTGGAGGAAGAAAAGCGTTTTAAATTTCCAAGTTCGGATTTCTATTTCAAGACACAGCAGCAAATGTATGACTTGTTTAGTGATGTACCGGAGTCGGTGGCCAATACCTTGGAAATTTATGACAAGGTCGATACCCTCGAGCTAGCCCGGGACGTGCTGCTTCCGGCTTATCCGCTACCCCAAGGCATCAAAACACAGGATGATTTGTTGCGGAAAATGACCTATGATGGTGCCAAAAAACGTTATGGTGAAATCACCGAAAAGATACGAGAACGATTAGACTTTGAGTTGAGCGTCATCAAGCAATCGGGTTATCCAGGATACTTCCTGATTGTGCAAGACTTTACCAATACGGCTCGCGAAATGGGGGTTTCGGTAGGGCCAGGTCGTGGTTCGGCTGCCGGATCAGCCGTTGCTTATTGTATTGGTATTACGAATGTCGATCCGATCAAGTATGACCTGCTGTTTGAGCGTTTCTTGAACCCGGAGCGTGTATCTATGCCCGATATCGATATCGACTTCGATGATGTAGGACGTCAAAAGGTGATTGATTATGTAATCGATAAATATGGCCAAAATCAGGTCGCTCAGATTGTTACCTATGGTACTATGGCCGCCAAAAGCTCCCTGCGAGATGTTGGTCGTGTAATGAATATTCCATTGCCAGAAGTAGATCGAGTTGCTAAAACTTTTCCGGCCCACCTTAAAGCCAGCTTGAAAAAAGTACTGGCTGATGGCGATGTTGATCCGAAGCTAAAAGGGGCCCTAAACTCAGATGAACTGGAAAAAGCCTATGCTTTCCGCAGCTTGGCCGAAAAAGATGATAATATCGGCGAGATGATTCGGACGGCCAAAAAGTTGGAAGGTTCGGTTCGAAATACCGGTATTCATGCTTGTGGCGTAGTGATTACCCCAGATGATATTACCAAATACGTACCTGTGAAAGTCGATAAAGACTCCAACATGTACGTCAGTCAGTTTGACAACAGTGTGGCAGAAGATGCGGGCTTGTTGAAAATGGACTTCCTTGGATTGAAAACGCTTACGATCATCAAGGATGCTGTGCGCATGGTCAAAGAAGGACACGGTGTAGAAATTGACCCGGAATTAGTTCCGCTGGATGATCCCAAAACCTATGAGCTTTTCCAACGTGGAGAAACCGTCGGGGTGTTCCAGTATGAAAGCCCGGGTATGCAGAAATACATGAAGGAACTGGCGCCTACCGCTTTCGAGGATTTAATTGCGATGAACGCTTTATATCGTCCTGGACCACTGGAGTATATCCCGAACTTTATTGCGCGTAAGCATGGCCGCGAGCCTGTGACCTATGACCTTCCTGATATGAAGGAGTATCTGGAAGAAACTTATGGGATTAATGTCTATCAGGAGCAGATCATGTTGCTTTCGCAAAAACTGGCCGGGTTTACCAAAGGTCAGGCCGATATGCTGCGAAAGGGTATGGGTAAGAAGAAGAAGAAGCTCATTGATATGTTGCACCCTCTGTTTTTGGAAGGTGGTCAAAACAATGGCCACCCAAAAGAAACACTGGAAAAGGTATGGAAAGACTGGGAAGCTTTTGCTTCCTACGCCTTTAATAAGTCGCATTCAACTTGTTATGCCTACGTTGCCTTCCAGACGGCTTATCTAAAAGCGCATTACCCTGCTGAGTTTATGGCTTCTGTGCTGACGCACAACAAAAATGATATCACCAAAGTTACTTTCTTCCTGAAAGAATGTAAGCGGATGGGGGTAGAAGTACTTGGCCCGGATGTAAACGAATCAGCTTCCGATTTCTCGGTAAATGAGGAAGGAAAAGTTCGTTTTGGTCTGTCTGCACTCAAAGGGGTAGGAGAGGGGCCGGTATCTGAGATTTTGGCAGAGCGAGATGAAAACGGGAAGTTTGAGAATATTTTTGACTTCTCTCGTCGAATGGCGAGTCGCTCCGTCAACAAAAAAGTAATGGAAAGTCTTGCATTGGGTGGAGGTTTTGATTGCTTTGATGAAATCCATCGGGCACAGTACTTTGCACCTTCTGAAAAGTACGATACTTTTTTGGAACACTTGCTCAAATACGGCGCTGCTTACCATAGTACTAAAATAAGTGCAGCTACTTCTTTATTTGGGGCATCCGAAGATGTGATGATTCCAGAGCCTAAACTACCGGTTCGCGAAGAATGGGGCCTACTCGAAAAGCTCAATAAAGAAAAAGATGTTACTGGTATCTTCATTAGTGGTCATCCACTCGATGATTATCGGGTAGAAATGGAAAACTTTGTATCCTGTCCGCTGGATGAAGTCGAAAATAAGAAGCAAAGAAGTTCGCTCAATTTGGCTGGCATGGTAACCGTAGCTAATCACCGAATCAGTAAAAACGGTAATGGTTGGGGGATTTTTGAATTGAGTGATTATTCGTCTTCTTTAGAGTTTCGTTTGTTTGGAGAAGATTACCAAAAATTCAAGCACTTGCTTGAAATGGGTAAAGCCATTTTCATGAAAATCGGCTGGCAAAAAAGTTGGCGAGATGATGGCCTCGAACTAAAAGTAAAAGAAGTAAGGCTTTTGGAAAGTGTCGGTAAAGAGATGACCGAATCCATTACGTTGAAGTTATTTCTGGATTCTCTGACCGCGGAGATTATCGAAAAGCTGGATGCACTGTGCGAACAAAAAAGAGGAAATCATCGCCTGAAAATGGAATTACTGGACCGAACCAATCGCATGAAACTCAAAATGGTCGCCAAAGAACGCAAAGTACATGC
>JALEHC010000525.1 GCA_022763215.1 Saprospiraceae bacterium | reverse complement strand
TCGCGAATATGGGTTTTAGGTTTTCGTAATCCATTCCGTTTTATCAAACTACCTGAAACGGGAAGCCATTTTCAGGAAGATGGCGATCCGGGCGTACTCTTTATTGGAGATGTAGGTGCTGCTTCTTGGGAAGAGCTAAACGTAGCCACCGAAGGTGGGCAGTGTTTTGGTTGGCCGATGTTTGAAGGTCATCAATATCATTGGGGCTTCTTTAATATGCCGACAGAAAACCCTTATGCTCCTAATACGAATGGATGTGGAATTGATTATTTTGCATTCCATGATCTTATCAAAAATGCAAATAATAAAGTTGATCCGGTTTTCACCAATCCGTGTAATTCGAATGAACTCATCCCTTCTAACATACCCACTTTTGTCCATAGGCCACCAAACATGGCCTGGAGCGGCTTAATTTGGAATCCGCCACCACGAACGATGGTTCCGGCATACAATGAAGAAAGTGGAATTTTAGAAGCATTACAAATTAAAGACCAGCCAGATGCTTCCTTTCGGGGAAAAAACTTCCCTGGGTTTTCTAGTATTCCCGGCTTCATCTACACAGGTGAAAGCTTTCCGGAAGAATACCATAATCGATATTTCCATGCAGATTTAAGTGGTTGGATCAGGGTATTTGATTTTGATGAAGATTACAATTTCACACAAGTCGATTCTTTCGCCCAATGGCCTGATAAAGGTGTGGTGCATGTTACTTACAACCCAAAGGAAGATGCCATATATTGGTGTCATGTTTATGAAAGTGAATTACATAAAATAACATTTGGGCAAGACCCTCGCCCTGTAGCAGGCTTTGAAGTAGACCAGCAATTTGGTCCAGGCCCCCTCAGTGTACAATTTGACGCAAGTCAATCCTTCGACCCTGATGGTGGTCCAATTACCTATGAATGGCATTTTGGTGATGGGACGACTAGCACAGAAAAAACACCTACACATACTTTTGAAGCTCCTTCTGACGCCCCTGCGGCATTTGATGTAAGGCTTATTGTACATGATTCGATAGAACAAACGGATGAATATGAAATGACGGTGTCCGTAAATAACACACCACCTGTGGTAGATATCAATACCTTTAAAGACGGAGATACGTATCCACTCGGGGCACCTACCTATTTGCCTCTACGGGCAAATGTGACAGATGCAGAACACAGTCCAGAGGAACTAACTTACAAATGGGAAGCATTCTTGCACCATAACAACCATTATCATCCAGAAGAACCCGATTATGAAATTGAATCTTCGGCAGTCATCGAGCCATTAGGTTGTTTAACAGAAACATACTGGTATCGAATTCGGCTGACGGTTACGGATGCGCATGGCCTAGCCACTATTGATGAAAAAGAAGTATTTCCATATTGTGGTGATCCATTTTTTGAAATCCTTGATCTAAGTGGCAAAATTTCGGACAATCAAATACCTCTTCAATGGACGAGCCAGTTTGAAACAGAAATGGTGCGCTTTGAAATACAGCGAACAGAAGATTTTAGATTTGAGACGATAGGCGAAGTCGCAGCCATTGGTACAACCAACAGCCCAACAAATTATCAGTTTACGGATATCAATCCGGTCAAAGGTGATAATTATTACAGAATTAAGGGAGTGAATGAGAATGGAGAATATATGTATTCCAATGTCTTTTATGCAGATTTCATTGATGTTCAGGATGTTTCGCTTTACCCAAATCCTACAAATGGTGAAGTGACGCTTATCCTTATCAATGCAGAGGAAGGCGTTGTTGAATTGGAATTATTCAATACCGTTGGGCAAGCAATATACCGTGTAAAACGACCAGTAGAAAGTGGCCGACAACGAATTGATATCAGCTTAAGCAAAAATATTCCGGAAGGCCTTTATTACTATCGAATAACGAATGGCCAAAACAAACGAAGTTCTTCTATTATTTTACATCGATAAACAGAAGGGCTGCTTATTCTTTATTTGAGGTAAGCAGCCCTTTTTAGATTTCTTAGCTTTTTTCATTTTTTTTCCTGCCGAATGGAACTTTAGCCCCCCTACTCCCGTTTAAAAATTATACACATCTAATAAGATTCTCAAGAAGGCTTTTCAGGTTTACACAAAAAATAAATGACATCAATTCTATTGATGCATTTACCCCTTGCTGCCACAGAATTTCATACAAGTTTGACGAACACTTATCCTCCCTGTCTGAGCTATTTTCCAATATACTCAGGTAGTTGGCTTATGCTTACCGAGCAAATAAAAACAAAAATTGATTGTATTAAATCAGAGTTAAAGTTGGTAACCCAATAGCGGTTCAGCCGTCTTAACGGTACAACTAATATCCATAATCATTACGCCATGAAAGTGAATCTAATCCCAAAAACAGCATATCCGGCACTACTCTGGCAACAACTGCGTGGGCGGTGGAAGGAAATGCGAAAAAACAAAACCAAGGTCTATTATGCCCTTCAAATGATGGTCGTTTTATCCATCGCGCCTGTTCTGATCATCACTGCCTTTATAGTGAGTGTGACCAATGGCGTATTCGGTAATATGCCAAGTGATCAAAACCTATTGGCCATTCAATATCCGGTAGCATCTGAAATTTATTCTTCCGACAGTGTGCTACTTGGCCGGTTTTATCTTGAACAACGAAGTCTTGCTGATTTTACAGAGCTTTCACCTCATCTGATCAATGCTTTGGTTGCTACAGAAGATGCTCGCTACTATGACCACAACGGTATTGACTACCGAGCGTGGGCGCGAGTATTTTTCAAGAGTATACTGATGAAAGATCGTTCTTCAGGTGGAGGAAGTACCATCAGCCAGCAATTGGCAAAAAACCTCTACCCTCGCGAAGGCGATGGTGGTATGGCTTTGCTCATCAACAAACTAAAGGAAGCAATCATAGCCCAAAAACTGGAACGACTTTATTCCAAAAAACAAATTTTGGAACTCTATCTCAATACTGTCGCTTTCAGCGAAAACACCTATGGAGTGAAAGTTGCAGCGCAACGGTTTTTTAATACGAGCCCTAGTCAACTCCGCCCTGAGCAAGCAGCTACCCTGGTAGCTATGCTAAAAGCAACTTCTACCTACAATCCGGTCAGTCACCCAAAGTTGTCTAAAGAAAGACGTAATCTGGTGCTTGACCAAATGGAAAAATATGATTACTTGACAACCGCTGAAAAAGACTCCCTTCAAAAACTTGCGCTTAATCTCAATTACTTTCCACTCAACAATAATGTTGGTTTGGCAACTTATTTTCGAGAACATTTGCGCCTTGATTTGAAGGAACGTCTTCAACCTTTGCGGAAAAAAGAAAGTGGCCTCAGCTATAATATCTACACCGATGGCTTAAAAATTTACACCACTATTCATTCAAAAATGCAGGCTTTTGCTGAAGAGGCTGTAAAAGAGCAAATTGCAGATTTACAAAAGACTTTTCACAAACACCTGGATGGGAAAAATGCCTGGGAGAAAGATACAATTATCGAATTAGCGGTACATCAATCACCTCGGTATCGCAATTTACGTAGCCAAAATCGCTCCAAAGCATTTATTGATTCCGTATTCCAGGAACCTGTGCATATGTTGGTATTTGATTGGGAGCAAGGCGAAAAAAAGGTTCGCTGGAGTCCATTGGATAGCATTCGATACTACAACAGTTTGCTTAATGCTGGATTCATGGTAAGCGATCCACAAACGGGTGCGATTCAGGCATGGGTCGGGGGCATTAATCACAAATACTTCAAATACGACCATACCCAATCAAAAAGGCAAGTAGGCTCTACCTTCAAACCCGTCGTTTACGCGAAAGCGATACAAAGAGGGATTCATCCTTGCAGCTACACCCTCAATACTTTGCGTACGTACACTCGTTATGAAAATTGGCAGCCCAAAAATGCAGATGATAAATATGGTGGATTGTATTCTATGCAGGGTGGTTTGACCAATTCCGTCAATACAGTCACGGTGAGTCTTATGATGCGGTCGGGGCCCAAACGGGTAGCTCAACTTGCCGAAGACCTTGGTATCGATGCTCCGGTTCCAGGTGTCCCTTCTATTGCCTTGGGTACCGTGGATGCTTCTCTGCGCGAGATGACTAATATGTACAGTACCTTTGCTAATCGCGGATTGAAACCCGAATTGCGTTTTATTGACCGAATTGTCACCAAAACCGGAGAAGTCGTACTAGATTATGCTCAACCTGATACCAGCCAGTGGAAAAGGGCGCTTTCTGTAGATGAAGCGGATATGATTAACGAAATGTTGCAAGCTACTGTTACTCAGGGAACCGCCAGAAGGTTGCGCTATCGCTACCAATTTACGTATCCCTTTGCGGGAAAAACCGGGACGAGCCAAAATCACTCAGATGGTTGGTTTATGGGCTTTACGCCCAAAATGGTAGCTGGAGCTTGGGTGGGTGCAGAATCACCTTTAGTGCGATTCCGCGATTTGCGCTTGGGCCAAGGAGCCAATACAGCACTGCCGATCTTCGCTCGTTTTGTACAAAAACTGGAAACAGATCCAAAACTCCGGTCACTGATCGAAACGGACTTTCCTGAGCCTTCTCAATTTGTTAAGGATCAACTTAATTGCCAGAGTATTCAGTGGCCCAAAAAAGAAGCAACAGCAACTGAAACGGTAGCCCAGTCCATTCCTGAAATATTACAAGCTGAAGAATAAGTTTTAACGCTATGTTTTATGGGAGTCTTCTTTTTTGGAAGCTCCCTTTTTTTATAGCAATGCATATAACAGTTGCACAATTATGATTTTCCCAATCAAGGTGATAGGAAGCACTAATGTATAACCAATCGAAGGTAGTTTGTTGTTAGTTTGATCAAATGAAAAATCTAAAACAGCAGGCTGACTAGCCACCATACCAATCAAAAAACTAAAGGGTATCTTCACTAGCTTGTAGCCAATAATTAGCGTCAAGATGGTACTGGCCATTGATAAGAAAGTACCTGCCAAGAATATCAATCCGCCTTCTATCTGAAAAATGGTAGCCGCAAAAGTATGCCCAGAATTAATACCAATACCAGCCAACATCAAAATCAAACCCACTTGTCGAAGTGTGAGATTAGCACTATAAGGCAAGGTCCAGACAACGGGGCCTGTTCGGCGTAAGCCGCCTAAAATAAGCGCGACAATAAGCGGTCCTCCTGCAAACCCTAACTTAAAAGAAACACCTCCTGGTAGTTGAAAAGTAATCATCCCCAACCAAATGCCGAGTGCCATACCAAGTCCAAAACTCAATAGATTGATCCGGCTCAAGGCATCATAAGAGTCCCCAAAAAATCGAGCCACTGCATTTACATCAGAACGACGTGCCACGAAGCGAACTCGGTCGCCTAGTTCTAAGACCGTACTGGCGTTGGCCAATAAATCTATATCACCACGACGTACTCGGGTGATAACAGCAGCGAATCGCTCATTCAGGTTAAGGGTGGCCAATTTTTGGCCAGCCACATCAGGATTAGATACAAAAATTCGTCGGGTATCATATTCGGAGCGATCAAAGGAAAGATGATGTGGCATCACTTCTCCAAATATCCTGGCCACCTCTTCTACTTCACTTTTACTACCCACCACAGCGACCTGATCCTTTTTGGAAAACACAGTTTCCCAACTCGTGATTTGTACCTCGCCATTGTGTTTTTTGATTCGACCAAAAACGACATCCAGATCAAATTCTTTTTTGACATCACGGATTGTTTTCCCGGCTATTCGTTCCTTTTGAATTTCAATCGTCTGACTAATGATTTCTCTTTTGACAGGATATTCTCTTGAAAGTAGTTGTTCTTCTTTTTCGTAGTTAATCCGGAGTAATATTTGCGATAAGCGAATGGCAATCATAACGCCCAATACTCCCATCGGGTATGAAAGAGAGTAACCGACAACGCCTTCCTCACTTTGTTGTCGTATCGCATCTGCCGAAAGGCCGGAATTGCTGATTGCATCAAGCAAACCTGCCAAGGCAGGAGTATTTGTAAAACTTCCGGCAAATAAACCTGCGGTAATCGTGCGCTCAAGACCAAAAATAAAATGTACACCCGCCGCCATCGCTGCACTCATAACCAGCATAATGATAATAAAGGTAATATCGCGCTTCCCGCGTTGTTGAAAAGCAGCAAAAAAACCAGGACCACTACTCAAGCCAATCGTATAAACAAAAATGGTCAATCCCAAAAAGATCACTATTTCAGGTACGTGCAAGTCTGGGCTGAGCGCGCCAAATGCCAGGCCGACAAAAAGCACAGCAGCTACGCCAAGGTTGGAACCAAGGATGCGGACACTGCCAACTCCATAGCCAATACCGGCTACAACAAACAACAAAAGTAATGGGCTTTCGATCAGCGCTGCGAGCATGCTCTTTTTTGCCGCAAGATACAGGATTAAAGGCTTTTTTGTAAAAACTCCAGCTTAAGTAAGTTACATTTCAAAGTTTCAATTTGACAATCCAACAAATTTGGGTAGTGGGAAGCCCTCTGTTCTCGCATCTTGCAAGTGAATTCACCGTTAATCACTCATTATTGAAAAACCTTGATCATGCAAAAAGGAATCATTACCCTGACTTTATTGTGTTGGTTTACACTTGGGGCTTTCGCCCAAACACAAACCCTAAAAGGAAAAATTTTTGACAAACAATCAGAAATGCCCCTGATTGGCGCGACCATCGAAGTACTTGATACCGATCAAAATCTCGGTACTACTACCGACTTTGATGGCTATTTTCGCTTGGAAGCGGTGCCAATTGGTCGACAGACTGTACGAATCAGTTACCTCGGCTACAATACCATTTCCATTCCAAATGTGGTTGTTACTACCGGCAAACAGGTTGTTCTGAATGTCGGGCTGGAAGAAAGTATTGAACAACTGGACGAGGTCGTTGTAACGGCGGAAGTACAAAAAGACAAAGCTCAAAACGAAATGGCGACCATCAGTGCTCGTACTTTCAGCGTTGAGGAAGTTAATCGTTTTTCTGGTGGCCGCTCTGATGTAGCCCGTTTGGCGGGCAACTTTGCAGGTGTATCTACTGCCGATGATTCGCGAAATGATATTGTAATTCGCGGAAATTCCCCGACTGGTGTACTTTGGCGTTTGGAAGGAATTCCAATTCCCAACCCCAACCACTTTTCTACACTTGG
>JALEHC010000524.1 GCA_022763215.1 Saprospiraceae bacterium | reverse complement strand
CGCTACGCTGCCACTGATCGAGTATTCGCCTGAAAAGGCAAAACAGATTTTGGCGGAAGCCGGATGGACAGATACAAACGGCAACGGAACCGTCGACAAAATAATGGATGGAGAAACCGTTGAATTAAGCCTTAGCTACCTGATGAGAGCTGGAAATGAACGCTCTCGTAACATAGGTGAACTACTGATACGGAATATGCAGGCCGGAGGTGTAGAAATTGTGCTGGAACCTACCGAAACTAGCCTCATACTCGATAAAGTCAAACGCAAAGAATATGAGCTAAGCACCGGCGGCCGCGCATTTGCAGTACCCTTATGGGACCCAAAGCAAAACTGGCACACTACCGGTGATAATCGGATTTGTTTTGGCAATGCAAGTACGGATGCAATTATCGACCAGATCAGAGTAACATTTGACAATCAAAAACGTAACGCACTCTACAAAGAATTACAAGCTAAAATTTATGAAGAACAACCACTGATTTTTTTATTTATACCTAATAATTCTTTGATTACCCATAAAAGGTTTGATTTTGAGCCCACGGTGATGACACCAGGCTATCGAGTGAACACATTTGACCTCAATCTCGAAACGGAATAACCGAATATGCTAAATTATTTGCTGAAAAGGCTGGGCATTTTAGGGTTGACACTTTTTGTGGTGTCTTTGCTGGCATTTGGCCTCAGCAAACTGGCACCTGGTGATCCGGTCGAACGATTGCCGCAGTCAGAATTGGGTAATCTCCAACAAAAAAAGGAGAGCTACCGCCGTGCCGCCAAAATGCTGGGACTTGATAAACCCGCTTTTTATTTTAGTGTTCATCCGGCTGCGTACCCAGATACCCTATACCGATTTATTAATTATTATGAACGGCAAACGCTCAAAAATCTGGTAGGGCAATATGGTAATTGGGAAAAAATTGAGGCTTACTGGAAAGAAATTTATGTTATGGAGCGGCAAATTGAAGCGCTGCCTGATTCACTCGATAGAAACAGCATCATAAAGCTGAGAACCAATACGACAGACTTATTTGTTTTTTATAAAGATAATCGCATACAAGCAGCATTGGAACGTATGCAAAAAGCCCTCGAAAATGAAGCACTGGCCAATGCGATCAAGCCCGCTTTCGAGCGTCTGAAACAAAAATATGAGGCGGTTATAACACAACCAGAAACCTATCGTCTTTACTTGCCAAGCTTCAGCTGGTATGGCTTTGATAACCAATATCACAATTGGTTTTGGAATTTTATACGAGGAGACTTTGGTTATTCGCTTGAAAATGGCCAAAAGATCGAGGAAAAAATGTGGAGCCGACTGCGATGGACTTTGCTCATCAATGGAATCACCTTGGTTTTGGTGTTTTTCCTAGCAATTCCGATAGGCGTTTATACTTCTGTTTATCAAAATACGATGGCAGACCGGCTCACGACTTTGGGCTTGTTTATGTTGTACTCTTTGCCTTCTTTTTGGGTGGCTACTATGCTGATTGTATTTTTTACTACCCCAGAGTATGGAATGAACTGGTTTCCGACTTACGGATTGGGGAATCTGAGTGAAGAGGCTAGTTGGTGGCAACTTTTTTTAGATCGGGCATATCATCTTATTCTGCCTATTTTTTGCTTAACGTATGGCTCCTTGGCTTTTGTTGCACGTCAAATGCGGGGCGGCATGATTGATGTAAGTCACCAAGATTACATTCGCACGGCTCGTGCGAAAGGGCTGTCGGAGCGAGTCGTGATTTGGAAACATAGTTTTCGGAATGCATTATTCCCGATAATTACATTGGTAGCCTCTATTTTTCCGGCTGTTCTGAGTGGTTCGGTTGTGATAGAAGTGATTTTTAGTATTCCAGGAATGGGGAAACTGACCATTGATGCCATTTATGCCAAAGACTGGCCCGTAGTGTTTGCTATCCTGATGTTATCTGCATTTATGACCATGATTGGCATTTTGGTAGCCGATTTACTGTATGCCTTGGCCGATCCGCGGGTAAGTTTTCAAAAAAAGAATCAATAGAGTGAATGTAAGAGCGGAACATATCGACCAACAACCAGCAACCTATCGCAGACGGGTATATCGTGCCTTTCGGCAAAACAAACTCGCGTTGTGGTCGTTGCGTATTCTTTATTTCTTTCTGTTTATTGCCGTATTTTCTGATTTTTTGGCTAATGACAAGCCACTGTATTGCCAGCTTGAAGGCAAAACCTACTTTCCAGTGCTAAAATCTTATGGCGTTGAATTGGGAATAGATCGATGGCCGGGCGATCTGGGAATTGCCAATTGGTACAAACTCGAATATGACAATGATCGGGTAGTATGGCCACTGATTCCGTATGCGGCAAAGACCATCGACCTGAAAAACAATCAATATCGAAGCCCATTTGGCCCGCAAAGGGTGGAGTCTATGCGGTTTTGGCATTGGATGGGCACGGACGAAATTGGCCATGATATTGCAGCAGGCATGATTAGCGGTACCCGAACAGCTATGCTGGTAGGGGTAGTAGCGATGTCAATAGCAACATTGATCGGTATATTTTTTGGTGCATTGGCCGGATTTTGGGGGGATGATCGACTGCGCGTTTCACGCTTGCGGCTCATTTTGAATGTTTTAGCATTTCCGATTGTTATTTTTTATGGATTCATTGCTCGTTCTTATGCCTTCGCAGAAGGCCATTTGGGATGGGAATTATTGAAAAGCATAGTATTGATTGTACTGGTCTACGGATTGGTAAATCTGGTGAGCAAGTGGCTGGAAAGCCGGAAAGTAGTTCGGAAGAATATTGTAGTTCCACTCGACTTATGGATTATGCGATTTATTGAAATCGTAAATTCAGTACCTACATTATTGTTATTATTGTCGGTAGTGAGTATACTGAGTGGGGAGTCCATTTTTTATATAATGGTTATTATTGGATTGATTCGCTGGACTGGCATTGCTCGGTTTATTCGAGCAGAATTGTTGAAAGTCAAGCGTTTGCAGTATATTGAGGCCGCTCAGGCACTCGGAATGAGTCAGTTGCGCATATTGTGGCGTCATGCGATTCCAAATGCGTTGACCCCTGTTTTAATAACGATTTCATTTGGGATAGCAGGAGCTATATTGCTGGAAGCTTTTTTCTCTTTCTTAGGGATTGGGATTGGTTCGGAAGTGACCTGGGGGAGTATATTAAGTACAGCCAGAAGGTATCCTGCAGCTTGGTGGCTTGCACTATTACCGGGTTCTGCTATATTTATAACCGTAACGATATTTAATCTTATCGGAGACGGTTTATCAGAAGCGATGAATCCGAAAGGAAAATAAAGATCGGATTAGGAATAATAATTATCCCTGCCATTCAGTTGGGTAGTAGGCACGATCAAAAGCGAAAATTTTTTACAGCTTTCGCAAAATCAGCGAGCTACCAATCGTCCAACTGGCTGGTCAGGAAGATCAAGTTTTGTTGAATAGGTGACTAAAAAAAATGATTAGCGTGACCTTATTCTTGTACAAAGAGGTGCTTAACGCACCTTTGTCGTAGCAGAATAAATTAGTTAACGCGCATCTTTTTTTTCATTTTTTTAGGAAATAAGCTGGAATTCCCTTTCTTGGTAGACATACGTCCTTTGCGGTCGGTTTTGACGTCCAACTCGTTGGTAGGACAACCCGTACCACGATTACAGGATGTGGTGCTAACAGTAATGCTAGCAAAAAGGAGTACAGCGGATAGAATAATCAGTAATTTACGCATGGAAACTTTTTATTTTTCTATTAATAGAACGTTATTTGCAAAAATATTTATATTGCACGCGACAACAAAATAGTAAAACCCTTACTATTTACGGCTTTAGCGACTTTTTTAAGGTAAAAAACTTTGTATTCATAAACAATGCCTCTAAATTTGAGGCACATTTTTAATAATCTAAAATCGTTGAGATGAATAAAGGAGATTTAATCAGCAAAGTTGCAGAAAATGCAAGTCTTTCCAAGTCACAGGCTCAGGATGCCTTGAACGCCGTTTTGGATGCAGTAGGTGAAGCTTTGAAATCAGGCGATAAGGTAACTCTAGTTGGATTTGGAACGTTCTCCGTTTCTCACCGTGCAGAGCGTACTGGTAGAAACCCTCAAACCAATGAAAGCATTGTAATCCCGGCTAAGAACGTTGTAAAGTTCAAGCCAGGTAAAGAACTGACTGATTCTGTTAATCAATAACTAATATTCATATTTAGTTATCCTTATTTTTAGAGTAAAAAGGGCATCCTTCCTATTTTTTAATCGGTTGGCTGCCCTTTTTTGTTCGCCTTGCTGCTTCTCTTTCATTTGGCGAAAGCCAATCGCACAACCGACCAAACAAATAAATTCCCCGCTATTTCCTTCATCAATAAGCTTATTTGCCATTTTCAGAACACTCACATAAATAATAAGTGTGAAAATTACACGTAAACAATTAGGTTTATTATTTTCGGAATAATTTGTATTCGGTATTTTTGAACTATATTTTTTCACTTTGTCGGCAATGGTCGACGTCTTAATCATAAAAACTCATGGCTGACATCCAGGAACTCAAGCGGATTGCTTCCCAGGTTCGCCGCGATATCATTCGTCAAACGCACTATTGTGCCAGTGGCCACCCAGGTGGTTCGCTCGGCTGTACTGATTTCTTTACTGCGCTTTATTTTGAAATCATGGAGCATGATCCTGCTTTCAATATGGACGCTAAAAATGAAGATGTCTTTTTCCTTTCCAATGGGCATATCTCCCCGGTTTGGTATAGTGTTTTGGCGCATAGCGGTTATTTTCCAGTAGCTGAACTGGCTACTTTCCGAAATATCGATTCTCGTCTGCAAGGTCACCCGGCTACACATGAAGGCTTGCCCGGGGTGCGTGTAGCTTCTGGTTCGTTGGGCCAGGGTATTTCTGTTGCTATTGGTGTAGCTCTTGCTAAAAAACTAAACAAAGACGACAAAACAGTCTTTGCATTGGTTGGTGACGGTGAGTTGCAGGAAGGACAAATTTGGGAGGCGGCCTTGTTTGCTCCCCACCACAAAGTCGATAATCTGATTTTGACCGTCGACTGGAATGGCCAGCAAATTGATGGCCCCAATGAAGAGGTGATCAGCCTTGGTGATTTACCTGCCAAGTGGACATCATTTGGTTGGGAAGTGATGGAAATGAACGGAAATGATATGGAGGATGTCGTAAAGACTTTGAACGAAGCTAAAGCGAAAACCGGAAATGGTAAGCCTATCGTGATTTTGATGAAAACCGAAATGGGATACGGAGTTGACTTTATGCAAGGTACGCACAAGTGGCATGGAAAAGCACCAAATGCCGAGCAAACCGAAAAAGCATTGGCACAGCTCGAAGAAACACTGGGTGATTACCCTTATCCTTATCAGGGGTAGGCCACTTTCGTGAAAACTTTATTCTCAATTTCCAAAAAAGAACATTCATGCTTGATCAAATAAAAGATACAGGAAAAAAATCAACCAGAGATGGTTTCGGAGCCGGACT
>JALEHC010000523.1 GCA_022763215.1 Saprospiraceae bacterium | reverse complement strand
TTTTAGTACCGTTGCAAATGCAAATAAAGTCGATAACGCTCCTGAAGAATTGATGTCATCGGATGAAGTGGCTCAGATTGGCCTAGATGCTTTCCTTGCAGGAAAGCATTATATCGTAACAGGACGTAAATTTCAATTATCGATTATGAAATTTTTATCTAGAAGACGAGTCATCAAAATGGTAAGTGATTATTGGAGAAAAAAACTAGGCCTCCAGTAAGGGCTTTATTAAGAATACCCGGAAAATATATCCAGGTATTCTTAATGTAAAAACTGTGTTATTACAAGGTAATTCTCAAGCCCATTCTACCCCACCAAGAATAAAACTCTTGTTGCTTGATAGTATCTGGTGTCCCCAGGTAAAAGCGAAGCGGCGTATTCGTGATATTGATGGCATCTGCAAAAATATTCACGGCTTTATTGATCTGATAATTGGCTGTCAAATCAAGTCGTAATGCTTCATCATAATATTCATCTAAATCTGGATCTGCGCCTAATTGAACAAGGAACGCATCTTGGTAATTTGCCGTAAGGCGAATGAAAAGTCGCTTGCTGTCATAAAACAATGCCACATTTGCGGTATGTTCTGCCTGTCCCGGCAAAGTGATCTTTTCGGTTCCATCTTCAGAGATGAAATCGCCGATAGCATCTTCCCCAAATACAACCACTGCTGCCGAGTAGTTAGCTGGGAAACGCTGATTGATAAAGGCTTCTGAATAGGTGTATGTGTAGTTGGTATACAATCCGAAATCACTCCAGAAGCCCGGCAAAAAGTCAAATTTGAATTGTGCTTGCAACTCGGCACCGTACACTTCTGCTTTGATACCATTGATGGCTTTAGTAATTTCTACCAAACCAAAATCACTTGGATCGCCCTCATGCGCGAAGCGCTTGAAGAAGAAAATAAAATCGTCAATTTCTTTATAAAACAAGCCCCCCGAAAGAATTCCTTTTTTGAAATAACGCTCCGCCAAGAAGTCAATGTTCATGGAAGTCGGATAAGTCAAATCAGGATTACCAAACTGTACTTCGTCTCGATCTTCTTCTCGGTAAGGCAGTACATCGTCAAAATTAGGGCGCGAGTAAGTGTACGTCAACGCAGCGCGTAGGTTGAAGTTGGGTGTAACCGCATACCGCATTTGCATTTGCGGAAGCAAAAAGCTGTGTGTGCGCTTATCGGTCAGTGTGTCAATGCCTAAAAAACGATTACCATCCACAAGAATTCGAGCTCCTTCGTATTCAATATCCGTTTGCTCAAAGCGAACACCACCGAGCAACATCAGGCGGCCAATGTCATGACGGACCATACCATAAGCGGCATAGATTCGCTCTTTGGCTTTGTAATCTTCGCCAAAAGAAGAAGTACGCGTTGCATTCCGATCAAAAATGAAGTGTTGTGGATAAAACTCGAAAAAATCTCTGAGTTTAGTGGCTGATGGCATATTGGTCAGTTCATAGCCTTGATCTAACAGGTTATTATCTACAAAATCATCCGCCATAGTTACCAAATTGACGGGTGGTGCCTCGCCTGGATACAGGGAAGAGGTTTCGAAAAAGGCCCCAAACTCTTGGGTCTTGATGTCCCGGCTTTTATCTTTTGCTCGGATTTTACCCCCCATTTTGAAATAACCAGAATGGTTGCCACCAAAATCGTATGGAATTTTCAAGTTGATTCGTGGTGTGAAGTTGATATCCTTTACAGATGAGTTTTCAAAGACCAATTCATCTAGTTCAAAATTTTCATAATCGGTCGCATTATCTGCATTATCTGGATTTGGGAAAGTCGCCACCGGATAATCCGGGTCCGTAAAATCAAAATCTATAGCAATAGCTTGTCCTGGGCTATCAAACAAGGCTTCCAGTTTGTCTGGCTCCGACTCATTTGCTACCGCATAAAACATCTGATAATCAAACACAATTCCATTGCCAAAGGTATGCTCACCACCAAAGCTTAACGTTCCCAATTCTTGACGTTTCACCCGCTCTCTGACATCATGTTCTACTCCACCAAAAAGATAATATTCAAAAGAAAGCGGATCGTCTAGATCATAGATTTTACGGCGACGCAACTCGTCATCTGTGAAACTATTATAAATACCACGCAAGTAGATATAATGATTGTCATTGAATTTGTAATCAATCGTCGGGCTAATGCTGATACGCGTACGCGTGATCTCGTAATGACGAAGCTGTACTTCCCGAAACTGTACAAAGAAGTTGTCAACACCTTCATCTTGGCTACCAAAGAACGGCCCTTTGGCATAATCGTATTCGATATTATCCGCCCCTTGGCTATTTTCAAAAAAACTGGCGTTGATCTGAAATCCAAGTTTATTATAGCGTTGACCGAATGAAAACTGTGCGTTGTAGTTGGGTGTTTCACGCAAGTTGTTGTAACCTGCGGCTAAAGTTGCGCGAATATCAGGCTTACCACTCGTAGCCTGCTTCGTTTTGATGTTTACAGAGCCACCGATACCATCGGCGTCCATATCTGGTGTCATCACTTTGGTCACTTCTACTGTTTCAATCTGGTCAGCTGGTATGATGTCCATTCCGACATAACGCACATCCCCTTCCGGTGATGGAATTTGCTCGCCATTGATATTAAAGTTGGTCAATTCAGGCGGTGTACCTCTCAATTGTACAAACCGACCTTCTCCCTGATCACGCTGTAGCGTAATACCAGGAATACGCTGCATGACTTCAGCTGCGTTCAAATCCGGAAACGTTTTGATTTGCTCGGAAGAGATGATATGCTTAATACTCTCTGCCTTTTTTTGATCAATCAGTGCTTTGATTTGGCCTTCTGCAATACCAGTCACTTCTACCTCATCCAGTTCAAAGCTCAGTGATTTTAATTTGATACGAATTGGTTGATTATAAGGCAATCGAATATCTTTTCGATAGCTTTCGTAGCCCATAAAAGCGACTACAACAGAAACCGCTTTTCCGCGAATTCCACTTAGTTCAAATGCGCCATTACCGTCGGTCGTCGTGCCTGTTGTCGTATTCTCGATCGCAACAGTTGCGCCCAGTAGTGGCTCATTCGTTTTTTCATCCAGTACAATTCCGCTGATGCGGTAAGTTTGTGCCTGACTAAGTGAAGTGCAAAATAGCAATGCCCCAAACAGGAAAAAGAAAATGGGATTGCGGCGCATGATGATGTTTTTTAAATGATAAAAATCGGAGAGGAAAGTCCTCTCCGACTAAAATGTTATTGTGTTGACCTCAAAAAAACAATGTTTGTCTTGTGTTCAGTAATCGGGTAAGATTACTGACGGATCAGTTTCTGGATGTATAGTTCGTTGCCTTGTCTAGCCTGTACGAAGTATAGGCCTTTCGGCAAATCTGACACATTCAGCTCAACACGCATACCAAATGCTGTGCGCTTAGTGCTCACTAGCTGGCCATTTGCGTTGTAAACAGAAATAACAGAAGCACCTTCTGTATCCAACTCTGCTGTTACCAAGTCATCGTTTACTGGATTCGGGAACAACTTCAAGTTCTTTACAGCTGGTACAAAAATCTCGTTTACACTTGTAGCGTTTGGAGAAGAATACTTGATAACCAGACGTGGTACACGCTCTGGGTGGTGCTGACCGTCGCCACCATCAGCCGGATCGGCGATGTTTTCAAAAGATTCAAATTCACGTGCATTTTCAAAATCACTTGGGCCCTGATTCTCACCCAACAACATGAAAGCGATAGCATTTCCTGCATCCCAGCCATCACGATCAACGACCTCTTGTACAATATTGCTGATATCAACAGTACGGTATGGTTCGTAGATTTCCCACTCTTCTGCTACTTCCCACAATACAGATGCGTTGGTTTGTGGACGAGCATCGATCAATGCATCTTCTGTAAATGTTTGTGCGTTATCAGTTGCTTCGCCAACGATAGTGATACGTGCTACATCATCTGCTGATTTGCCTTCGTGAGAGTGGAACAAAATATAAGCAGAGTCAACGATTGCACCTTGAGGAATACCGATATTGCGGAAACGCAAACCTACAGTAAGAATGTTCTGGTCTTCTGGTGCACCTTCCCAACCTGCATCCAAATCATCATCAAACAAAGAATCAATTTCGTCGTTTTCCTGTTCTGCATCATCAGAAGAAGCTGCAAACGTAATGCCACCATCAGTGATGGTATCAGTTGCCATAATCGGAATATCAACAACGCCTTCATTCACGCTGTAATAAACAAACAACATTGGTACACGCTCAGGGTGGTGCTGGCCATCGCCACCGTCTTCTGGGTCAGCAATATTTTCGAATGATTCGAATTCACGCGCATTTTCAAAATCACTTGGCCCCTGGTTTTCACCCAAAAGGATCAAGGATAATGCATTACCAGACTGCCAACCACCACGGTCAACAATCTCCTGAATAACTGTACTGATATCTGCTGTACGGTAAGGTGCATAGATGTCCCATTCTTCAGCTACTTCCCACAATACAGACGAGCTGGTTTGTGGACGAGCATCGATCAATGCATCTTCTGTAAATGTCTGTGCGTTATCCGTCGCTTCACCAACGATAGTGATACGAGCTACATCATCTGCTGATTTGCCTTCGTGAGAGTGGAACAAAATATAGGCAGAGTCAATAGTTGCGCCCTGAGGGATGTACATATCACGGAAACGCAAACCTACAGTAAGGATATTCTGATCTTCTGGTGCACCTTCCCAGCCTGCATCCAGGTCATCATCGAACAAAGCGTCGATGGCGTCATTTTCCTGTTCTGCATCATCAGAAGATACATCCAAAGTAACGCCACCATCTTCGATGGTACCGGTTTTCTGGATTGTACGCACAATTGAAAGGCTCTGTGCGTTTACTGTTGCCGCTAGCAACATAAAGACGAAAAAGTGTAATAATCTTTTCATGGACAAGTATTATTAAGTTGTGAAATGAGCAAATTATCTTTTGGGTACATAAGTGTTGTCAATCAACAAAGAGGGTTCAAAGGAATTGGCAATGCGTTCCCAGGGCACTAGCTTGAAGTTTTGATTCTTCTTCTTTCTGCCATCATAATTAAAGCCGTCTTGTGCAATGAAAAATCCATTGGGAAAAGCAGGCCCCATCGCCAGATTGATCACATCAATGCCATCCGTTTCCCCGGTTTTGTCAACGATTCCGTCTCCGATTCGGAAGCTCCCAACATAATTGTTGTCGCCTGCTCTTTCGAATACCGCATAGCTATTGTTGCCTTGGCTTGATACCAATAAATACCCTTGGCCATTAGCTGCATAGTACAGACTAAGGCCCTCTATATCTTCTTTTAGCATATTGTTGCTGAGGTCTGTCACCAGAGTTGGAACGACATCGGCATCGGCAGCAGCTTTAAATTTCCAGACACCTATGGCTTCTTCTCCTACGTACAAATAGCCCATCTCGTCATCAGCCACCATACCTTCACACTGACCGCCCAATTTGAAAGTACGGACCACTTCGCCAGCTACTTTGTCATCAGCAGTTGCGGTTAGTAACCACTGTTCAACTTGACCATCTTTGCCGACAACAAAAGCATAAGTCTGCCCATTCTGATAAAGACAGAAGCCATATACTTCATCTACTTGTGATTGTAATGGTTGAGCAGCGATCGGAGTCAACACACCTGTTTCGCCCTCCAATTGAAAAAGTGAAATGGTATTATCAGTGCGGTTACTAGCACCTACAATGGTAATCGTTTGATTATTTAACGGAAAGTCGGAACGAAGATCAACATTATTTAACAAGCCAAAATCGTATGATTGTAGCTGCTCCCCTTTGAGATTGTAAACATCCAGGCCGTTTTGTTTGTTAGTGCCTATTATCAGGCTTTTTTCTGGCTGATCAGGATGCACAAAAATGGCAGGATCATCGGCAGCATCATCATCGCTTTTTACAGGATTTGTTTCTACACTCGCCTGTACGAATCGCTTTACCGGATTACAGGAAGCCAATAAAAAAAGACTTGTAAATACTAATAGAAAGTTGATTTTCATTTTCCTTTGCTTTGAATGAATTTCGCTTACATTCACAAAGGAAACCGGAATACCCTTCTGACACAAAAAACAGGTAGCATCAAATAGGCAACAAGTACTTACAAGCCCCGTAACAATAAGGCAACTTTAATAATTGCTTAACAAAATAAGGCACTGTGCTACAACGCATTAACATCAGCTAAGTACCTCAAAAAGCGTTAACATTAAGTTTTTGTAAAAGAAACTTTGTATTGCTTTTATAGGCTTTATTTCCTCACCAATAGCGCCTCTGCCTCGGCAACAATTAGCTGATCTTCTCCATTAATTTCGCTATTTGTGGTGTTCTCGTAGGACAAATTAAGGTTGTTCGAATTGGGAACCGTCACCACTTGATATGTTCCCATCATGATGTGACCCAAGCAATCAATTTCTGGAAGACAAAAACAAAAACAACTGCAATCACCGTCAAAAGACAATTCAGCATTTTCATAAGTTAATTCCCCTCGACAAGAAGGAGTGTTGCCATCCAGAGATATAAAATATATTGGATCTCCCGGCTGATAAGGAATTTCAAAAGTAGGAAAATCAATAGAGAGCTCGAAAGTATCTCTACGCTCTTGTTCAAAAGTCGTTTCGCCATCCAACTCTATCCGATCATATTTATAGATAAACACTTCATAATCGCCATTAAGCGGATGCGGATCTTCTTTATTGCATCCAAGAAAAAATAGAGCACATAAACTCAGCAAATACAGATTTTTCATAAGTCCGTTTTTTATTAGCAAGACCTTTGACCCCTGCTCCATGGTTGGGTTTACTCCTTCCAAATTTCACCAGATTGGTTGATGTACCATGTTTTTCCTTTTTCCAGGCTGGCCGCCGAAAATTCAAAAAGACGCTCCGTTGCCTGCAAAGCAGGCTTAAAAGAATAACTGTTGATGGTTACTTCTGGCAGAACAAATTGCTCCATATTTTGGGCATAAGCCCCAAACCGCTGGAAATGCTGCTGTTGCAAATGGTACAATTGCCATAGTGCCCATTTGATTTGTTCATCCGGCTTTCGCCGAAATGCAAGCTGTCGTTGACCTACCTTAGCTGTGGAAAACTGCACATAGCCCCAGGTTTCTGGCTCATGCATGCTGATTTTGCCGGAAGGCGACCACACCCAGTTTTCTTGAGGGAAGGCCGGTACTTTATCCGTTTTCGGATTTTTTCGTTTGTGGTACTCCCCGTCTTTAATATCTACCCACCAATCTACTCTCGAAAAATTAACGCGCCACTGATCTCCATCCTTTGGCATTTGCCCTTGAGGCGCAAAACTGCGTAGCACCTCCCAAGGCATGGCTACTTCTACCGACCAATACTTATCCTCATCATTCGGATTATTCAGTGTGCCTTCGATATGCACCGCCGTTTTGATGCCTTCAATCGTCCATTCCATCATATATTTTTGGCCCCGACCTGACCGATAAGGCTGCAACATGAACAAGTCCCAAATGGCATTATGTGCATTCATTTCAAACTCATAATACTGAATGCCATTAGCGTCTGGGTCAATAAAAATTTCAAAGTCATCATTCTTATACATTATGGCGTCTCGCTCGGTGAGTGTTGCCCAGATGTGTGGTTCATCTAGCCTTGCGGCAAAATAAAAATAAGTGTCGTCCCACATCATTTTGGCGCGAGTGCGTAGTGGCGGTGGAGGTTTCAGCTCACCTTCAATATCGACAAAATCTGCCGTCCAGGCAGCTTGCTGCCAATCGGCCTCGTCTAATTTACCATCAATGATAACAGGAGCATTTGTACGATAACAAACATAAGTTGCCGGATCATACGGAATGGGATGCTGATAGGCCAGCATTTGCGCGAAAGCGCTAAAAGAACAAAGGATAAAAACGGAAAGCAGTGAAAAAGATTTCCCCGAAAGGGGCACAGAAAGACGAGCAAAAAGCATATTTAATTGATTTTTCGTTGGCCAAAATGACCAACGAAAAATACAAAACTCCTACCAATTATCACCATCCAGCAAATCGCCGATACCGCCCAAAACGCTACCTTCGCCCTTGCTATTGCCACCATAATGGCGCGAAGCAGAGACAATACGATCAGCCAAACGACTAAATGGTAGAGACTGAATCCAGACAGTACCCGGCCCTTCCAGACGTGCATAAAACAAGCCTTCGCCAGCGAAAACCATATTTTTTATGCCTTTGATCATTTCAATATCATAATCAACATCACGGGTAAATCCGACCAAGCAACCAGTATCTACACGTAAGGTTTCACCAATCTGCAATTCTTTTTTGACAACGGTACCACCTGCATGCAAAAAGGCTAATCCATCGCCTTCGATTTTTTGCATAATGAAGCCTTCACCACCAAAAAAGCCACGACCTAATCGCTTCGAAAACTCAATACCCACTGAGACGCCTTTGGCGGCGCACAGAAATGCATCTTTCTGACAAATAATTTTTCCTTCCATTTCGCTCAAATCAAGCGGAATAATGCGCCCCGGATAAGGCGAAGCAAAGGAGACCCGACGCTTACCCGTACCGGCGTGGGTAAAAGCAGTCATAAATAGACTTTCTCCGGTCAGTAAGCGTTTTCCGGCACTGAGCACCTTACCCCAGAGCCCGCCCTCAGATTGTTTCTGGCTGCCATCGCCAAAAATGGTAGTCAACTCAATATCCTGGTCCATCATCATAAAACTACCGGCCTCGGCAATGACGGTTTCATAAGGATCCAATTCAATTTCTACGAATTGCATTTCTTCACCAAAAATCTGATAGTCGATTTCGTGTGCGTTCATTATTGTCTTTTGGATTTTTTGTATAAGAATAGTTAACATCTCTAATATCGGACATCAGATGCAAAAAAGCGACAATCTTAGACCAGTATCTACACTTCATCTACTATAAGGCCGCTCAGAATAGCTAAACACAGCTTACCAAAAAACGGGTAAATGTTACCAAAAAACGAAAACGAGGCATTTATTCAGGCCTGCTCCTGTATATTTGAATTGTCTTTCAAAGACAAATAAACACAAAGAAAATTCTCCTTATACAAGAGATATAAGAAATTACAAGTGGTTAAGTTTAGGTCATGATTATTAAGAAGTTGGAGCAAGCTCCAACTTTTTTTATGTCTTTTTCAAGCGTTCTTTTAAGGCAAACAATTCATCTCTCAACTGGGCTGCAGAAATAAAGTCCAGCTCCTTAGCCGCTTTCCGCATTTTCTTTTCGGTGGCCGATATCATTTTCTCAAGCTGATCTTTCGTCATATATTCCAATACCGGATCGGCAGCCAGACTTGGTTGATCGGGTTCGATATAGGCATTTTTCTGTACCCCTCGAATATCAAGAATTGATTGCTGAGACATAATCTCTTCTCTCGACTTCCGAACAGTTGTGGGTGTAATGCCATGTTTTTCATTGTAAGCAATCTGAACGGATCGACGACGATTGGTTTCGTCAATGGTTTCTTGCATGGAGTCGGTGACCTTATCGGCATAAAACAACACCAATCCATTGGAGTTTCGGGCTGCTCGGCCTGCCGTTTGCGTAAGCGAACGCGTATTTCGCAGGAAGCCTTCTTTGTCTGCATCCAAAATAGCAACTAAAGATACTTCTGGCAAATCTAGCCCTTCTCGCAACAAGTTCACCCCTACCAGTACATCGAATTCGCCCAGACGCAAATCGCGAATAATTTCAACCCGTTCCATGGTATCAACTTCCGAGTGAATATAACGTACTTTGATATTCAACTTTGTCAGGTATTTTGTCAATTCCTCGGCCATCCGCTTGGTCAAAGTCGTCACCAATACCCTTTCTTCACGACGTATACGCTCGTCAATTTCTTCCAGCAAATCATCAATCTGATTCAAGCTAGGTCGAACTTCAATAGGTGGATCAAGCAATCCGGTTGGACGGATTAATTGTTCGACAATTAACCCACTAGTTTGCTCCAGTTCGTATTCTCCGGGTGTTGCACTTACGTAAACGACCTGATTCACCAGAGTTTCAAATTCATCGAAATTCAACGGTCGATTATCCATAGCTGAGGGTAAGCGGAAACCATAGCTAACCAAATTGATCTTTCGGGCACGGTCTCCCCCAAACATTCCCCTCACCTGAGGGATGGTTACATGGCTTTCATCAATTACCATTAGATAATCATCTGGAAAATAATCGAGCAGGCAGAAAGGTCGGGTACCAGGTTTGCGGCCATCAAAAAAGCGAGAATAATTCTCCACACCATTGCAATAGCCTAGTTCTTTCATCATCTCAAGGTCAAAGGTCGTCCGTTCTTTAATTCGTTGCGCCTCAATTAGCCGACCTTCACTTTCAAAATATTTTTCTTGCTCGTGCAATTCATCCTGAATATTTTCGATTATTCCATGAATTCGGTCTTTGGGTGCGATGTATAGATTGGCTGGAAAAATAGCCGCATTGGTCATACTTTCGATTCGCTTTCCTGTTTCAATTTCAATGCGTTCGATTTCTTCTATTTCATCGCCAAAGAACACTACTCGATAGCCATAATCGACATACGGCAAGTTGATATCAACAGTATCGCCTTTAACCCGAAAGGTAGCTCGTTTAAAATCCGTTTCTGTACGAGCGTACAAGATCTCTACCAATTGATAAAGAAACTGATTGCGTGAAATAACCTGCCCTTGCTCAATCCTGATAATTCCAGATTTATAATCCTCTGGATTACCCATACCATAAATACAAGAAACAGACGCAACAATAATAATATCACGACGACCGGATAGAAGACTGGATGTTGCTCTCAATCTCAATTTATCGACCTCTTCATTGATAGAAAGGTCTTTTTCTATGTAGGTATCGGTTACATTTAGGTAAGCTTCCGGCTGATAATAATCATAATAAGACACAAAATACTCGACCGCATTATTCGGGAAAAAGGTTTTAAACTCTCCATACAATTGTGCGGTAAGGGTTTTATTATGGGTTAATACCAAGGTAGGCCGATTTAGTTTGGCAATGGTATTGGCAATAGTAAATGTTTTACCCGATCCAGTTACCCCAAGTAGAACCTGCGATTTTTCGCCAGCATCAATTCCCTCTGTCAGTTGTTTGATAGCAGTTGGTTGATCACCAGTCGGTTGAAATTTTGAAACAATTTCAAAAGCCATAGATATTTATATTTTCGGTAAATACAACAGGACATCCAGTAAACACTGAATGTCCTGCTATTTGCTAAAAAAAACAAACGATAGGATTGAAAGTTTAGGCCATAGCCGGAGCTTTCTCCTTACCTGCTGTTGCTAATTCTTTACGTACAAAATACATATCGATCAATCCTTTATTTTTCGCATCTACCTTGCCACGATATTCGCAGTCAAACTTATAACGAATAAGATTGAACGTATCTTCCGAAATATTCACTCGCCCGATTTCACCTTTCGATTCCATGCGGGAAGCCACATTCACAGTATCCCCCCAGATATCATAAACGAACTTGGTTGTACCTACCACACCGGCGACCACAGGCCCGGTATGAATACCGATACGTGCCTCAAAATAAGGCTTGTTCATTCTGATATTTTCTTGTTTCAATTCATCTAATGCTTTCTGCATTTCCAGGGAGGCTCGGATCATATTGAACGGGTAGCGGGTTTTACTATTCAATCCACTTGCACACATATAGGCGTCACCGATAGTTTTAATTTTTTCGATATCGGGATACTTCTGGATAATAAAGTCAAACTTTTTGAAGCACTTGTCCAGTTCGGCCACCAATTCTTCTGGAGAAAGCTGTTCTGCAATTTTCGTGAAGTTTTTAAAATCAGAGAAAAACACAGTGACATTCTCGTGTTTCTTGGCCTTAGTACGCCCATTGTGCTTCAACTCTTCGGCTACATCCTTTGGAAGGATATTCAGTAGCAGATTTTCGGAACGCTCTTGCTCTTCCTGTAATTTGCGGTTGGCTCGCTTTTTTGACAAGTAACGAGAGTAAAACAAAATTGCCAGAATAAAAATCGCACCGATACCAATCATCAAGTAGTTTTGATAAGCGGCAGCTTGCTGACGCAACAACTCCGTTTGCTGCAATTCATTCTCTTTTACCAGCAGTTCTTTTTCAGCTACAGCTCTAGCCAGCGAGTCTTTAGCCGCACGTTCAGTCAAATTGGCATATTTCTGCTCATACTGTTGTGCCTTTTCCTTGATTTCTTCTTCTCGTTCAGCAGCTAGTGCCAGTGAATCTTCTTTAGCAGAAATCACTTCATCCTTTTCTTTAATCACCGTTGATTTACGGTTGATTTCTTGTTTTGCTTCCCGATTCGTCTTGGATAGGTTTGTATTCTTTTGTACCAGGTTTCCTTTTTCCTGTTGAAGTTTATTGATTTCAGCCTGTAGCTGGGCGATGGCACGATCAAGTTTCACCTCTTCGCGGCTATAGTTACTTTGGAGTTTACTGATACTATTTCCGTTTTTAGTCAGTACTGCCAAGCCCTCTTCCATTACCTGAAAAGCTTTACGATAATTTTTATCACTCCCCTCAGAATAAAGGCGAGCACGATCTTGGTAAGCTTTCAAAATCAAATCATAATCACCGACTAGTTCTGCTGCTGCCGCAGCATTACGCAACCAAACGTCAATATTACGAGCATAGCGTCGTCTTTTTCCCCGATCGCCTACTTGTGCCAGATTTTCATAAATATTTGCCAATAGGTAAGCAGCCTGAGCGGTCATTCCCCGGTTACCTTCCTGCCCAGCCAGGCGATGCGCTTCTTTTGCATACGTTTCTGCTTTTTCAAAGCGATCCGACTTACGCATATTAACGGCCCGGTAATACTCTTCAGCCAACTGAAAATTAAGAAGCATCCGCTCTTTATTAGAGTCCGCTTCTTTCAGTTCTTTTTCTAGTTCGGGTATGGACTGTGCGGACAAAACGCCGACAGAGGCGAATAGTAGCACGAACAACAATAAATATCTCATCTTAGGTAAAGATTTGTCCAATCATTAATTAATGAATAAACCTGTATCTAATGCCCAATACAGGTATAAATGGCCCGACAAATTGTACAATCCGCTATCGAACAATTTTACATAGGCTTCTACCTTTTTTTCGATTAGATATCGAGAAAGGTAGCGCATCAGGATTTTAACAAATGTAGCCAATAAGCAGCGGATACGAATATAAGGAGAACCAAAATTTCCCCGCTGTCGATTTTCATTATAACTACCTTACAATCCGTCTATGTAGTTCAAATATATCAAAATTAGCTGCCTCCAATATTTTATTAGAGGTATAGCTATTCAGATGAGTTTAAAAAAGGCCTTACTTTATTTTGGCTTTTGCCTTCACGCCATTCGGGTTCGGCAAATAGTAACCAAAGTTTAATTCCTGGCTACCTTTTAGGCTTTCGCCAAACTCAATTCATACAAATCTGCTCAATTATATAACACAATTTCTTTAAATAGTTACACTTTGAACGTCATATTCTGCTTTCAAATTTTCCAGGAGCATCGATATTCGCAATTGTCTTTCCCTCCAAAATTCAAGTTGTAATGCTTTATTTTTGTTCCTTGCAAAACTTTCAGACCATTGAAACTTTTATAAATAAGCACTTTTATCGCAAAAACACTTTTCATGGAATTGAACTTTAAATCTTTTGGCCAAGGCGATCCGATTATTATTCTGCATGGCCTGTTTGGTACACTCGATAACTGGCAAACCATCGGCAAAAAACTCGCCGAAGATTATCTGGTCTATCTCGTAGATTTGCGCAACCACGGAAAATCGCCTCATCATGAGCCAATGGACTACCCCACAATGGCCCAAGACCTACAAAAATTTATGGAAGCCAACTGGATTTATGAGGCTAATGTCATTGGCCATTCTATGGGCGGAAAGGTTGCCATGCAATTGGCCTTGCAACATCCTGATCTGGTAAAAAAACTGATCGTCGTCGATATCGCTCCCAAAAAATATAAAGGAGGACATCAGGAAATTTTTGATGCCCTGTTTGCCTTGGATTTGACGAAAGTCGAAAACCGCTCAGACGCAGATGAGTTCCTAAAACCCCGTATCCCGGAGTTCAGTGTCCGTCAATTTTTACTCAAAAACCTGACCCGCAACAAAGATGGTGGATATCGCTGGAAAATGAACCTGCCGGTGATTTACCAACACTATTCTGATATATTGGATAACATTAGTAGCGATCAGACTTTTGAAAAACCAACCTTATTTATTCGAGGTGGTGAGTCTAACTATATTCAAGCAGATGATCTAGATTTGATAGAGCAATTATTCCCGGTCGCTGTCGTTGATACCGTTCAGGATGCCGGACACTGGGTGCATGCACAGGCACCCGACGAACTTATAAACATGGTGTATGCTCATTTTCAATAGAATGTTATTCTTTTCTTAAAAGCAAGGTATGCTCCCCATCGACTTTTTATTTGTAGTAATTTTCTAGACAGCAATTGAAACACTCAATCTTCCTTTTAGTAAGGAGCAAAAAAGATTCAGGTATGCATAAATATTTAAAAATCACCGCACTTGTCGTAATTACCGTTCTTGGGATGTCTACCACTATGGGTGGCCCCAAATCCGACAAGTATTTCGAAATGATCAAAAACATAGAGATTTTCACTAATCTCTATAAAGAAATCAATACATACTATGTAGATGAAGTCGATCCGGGTAAACTAATGCGCATCGGTTTGGATGCAATGATGGAATCCCTTGATCCGTATACCAATTATATTTCCGAATCTGACATTGAAGGTTATCGTTATCTAACGGAAGGTAAGTACAATGGTATTGGCGCTCGTAGCAAAAAAATGGGTGACTATATCACTATTACGGAATTATATAAAGACCAACCAGCCGATAAGGCAGGGCTACGCCCTGGTGACCAGATTATGGAAATCGACGGTAATGACACCAAAGGAAAAACTGGCGATGCTATCAATGCCTTGCTTCGTGGTTTCCCAGGCACTACTGTCAATCTCAAAGTACGCCGCCCTGGCGTGGAAGCCCCTATTCAATTGACGCTTACGCGAGGCGAAGTCGAAGTACCGAATGTACCTTACTATGGCATGGTGAGCAATGATATTGGCTATATTTCCCTGACAACTTTTACGCGTAATGCAGGTAGAAATGTGGCGGATGCCCTAAAAGCCTTAAAAAAGGATAACCCTGCTTTAAAAGGAGTAATTTTTGATTTGCGTGACAACGGTGGTGGCTTGTTAAATGAAGCGGTTAATATTTCCAATATTTTTATCCCTAAAGGACAAGTAGTGGTAAAAACCAAAGGAAAGGTCAAAGACTGGGACATGAGCTTCCGGACAACCTCTACACCGGTTGACACCGAAATTCCGTTGGTGGTACTTATCAATAATCGTTCTGCTTCTGCCTCTGAAATTGTGAGTGGTGTAATGCAAGATTACGATCGCGGCGTATTGCTTGGACAGCGATCGTATGGTAAAGGATTGGTACAAAACACCAAGGACATTGGCTATAATGCTAAATTAAAGCTGACCACTGCCAAGTACTATATCCCAAGTGAGCGCTGCATTCAAAGTGTGGAATATGAAGATGGCGAACCCGTTGATATTCCAGATGAACGTCGCTCTAAGTTTAAAACACAAAACGGCCGTACGGTACTTGATGGGGGTGGTGTAAAACCAGATGTCACGGTCAAGAAACCATCAGACGCAGGTGTCATCAAAAGTCTGATTGATCAGAATTTGATTTTTGATTTTGTGACTAA
>JALEHC010000522.1 GCA_022763215.1 Saprospiraceae bacterium | reverse complement strand
CCTGGATGGGTGGCCGTATGCAACTATCTTCTCAATTGTCAGAACATATCCGAATCAAACTCGATGATATTCGCGATGGAAGAATCCGAGATATTGAACTGGAGACTTTACAACCGCTCATCGAGGTCCAAGAACGGCGTTCTGCCATTCCTTCAGAAAATGAATTTTTGATCGAATATTTCAAAAGTAGAGAAGGTTATCATCTTTTGTTTTATCCTTTTGAAGGCCGATATGTACACGAAGGCATGGGCGCATTGATGGCTTATCGCATCGCACAATTTCAGCCTATTAGTTTCTCGATTGCTATGAATGATTATGGTTTTGAGTTGTTATCAGAGCAAGAAATTAATATTGAACGGCTACTGGAAGAAGAAGATATTTTCACCACCAAAAACCTAAACGATGATATCAATGCCAGTATCAACTCGGCTGAAATGGCCAAACGCCAATTTCGGGATATTGCCAGCATCTCAGGTCTGGTTTTCAGAGGGTTTCCTGGCAAGGAAAAGAAAAGTCGCCACTTGCAGTCTTCTTCTCAGCTGTTTTTTCAGGTATTTCACGACTATGAACCCAACAACTTGCTCCTATTGCAGGCTTATGAAGAAGTACGTAGTTTTCAACTCGAAGAGGCACGCCTTCGACGTGTCCTTAAGCGTATTCAAAGCCAACGCAAATTATTGATTCGTACAGACAAAGCCACGCCTTTCTCCTTCCCTATTTTGACCGATCGGCTCCGCCAAAAATTAAGCTCTGAAAAATTGGAAGATCGAATTAGAAGAATGAAATTGCAACTCATTAAATAACACTCGCCCATTTTCAGTCATATACATGAATGCGACCGAATTTTCATTTCTCGACCAGCACTTGATGCTCCATCCTTTGCGTGCCATTTTTTGGCAAGAGCAAAACACCTTGCTGTTATCGGACTTACACCTCGGAAAAGTAGCGCATTTCCGCAAAGAAGGCTATGCAGTACCCATAACCGCTGGTGATGAAAACTGGGACAAATTACTCCACCTTATGCTCGACTTCAAGCCCGAGCGCGTACTCATCCTCGGTGATTTATTTCATAGCTCCTACAATCGCGAATGGGAATCTTTCGGTGCATTTATGGCACAATTTCAGCAAACACATTTCGAATTAGTACTTGGTAATCACGATATTCTTTCCGCCGACCAATATGAGCGTTTTGGTATGCAACCCAAAGTCTACCTGAAGGAAGACCCTTTTTTGTTCACCCATGAACCCATTGAAGATGAACAACTTTACAATCTTTCCGGGCACATACACCCTTGCGTGTGGCTGAGTGGCCGAGGCCGTCAGCGCCTGAAGTTGCCGTGTTTTTATTTTGGTCAGAAACAAGGTATACTTCCAGCTTTTGGCGCTTTTACCGGGATGGCCAAGATTGCAGTAAAAGAAGCAGATCAAATTTTTGTTGTTGCAGAAAATGCCGTTATTCAGGTCTGAATAATTATTAATTTTATAGCTGTTCGTTTGGGCGTACCCCGTTAAGGAAGCTTGAAGCTTCCTTAACGGGGCGTTATGCTACGTAGTTCACTGTTCGTTCAGCCCTTCGGGCCCGGCAAGCTGAAGAATCAGCTCACCGGCTACTTCGCAGCACTTACGCACAAGAAATTCAAGCGTTTTATCACAAAATAACCTTCTATGAAAACGATCAAATACATTGTACTTACCCTTGTACTAGCCATCATTGGTTTTGCCATTGTTTATCTCGGCCCTCGTTTGCCCGTTATTTCAGGCTTTGCAGCAAAAAACATGTGCTCCTGTGTCTACCTCAGTGGCCGTACACAAGCGAGCGTCGAATCAGAAGAACTGGGTAAAGGCTTATTATCTATGGCCTCCAATACCATTAATGAAGATCAAAAAACGGTTACCAGCACGGTTTTTGGTTTTGGCAAACAAACGGCGGTATACCGGGAAGGCCTTGGGTGTACACTGGTCAATAGCATCAGCCCGGAAGCCCTCCGCCAACAGGCTTATACACCTGTCCAGACAATGGATACGGTCGATTATGACACCATTCCTTTTCCGTATGGCAGCCAAATCGTATTATCAGATTCTACTACCGATCTTACGGCACTTAATCAATTGCTGGATCAACAATTTGGCGAAAGCCTGGGAACAAGAGCCGTTGTCGTTGTCAAAGATGGTCAAATACTAGCCGAAAAATATGCGGAAGGCTATGATGCCGATACCCGACAACTGGGCTGGTCAATGGCCAAATCAGTTACCAATGCTATGTTTGGCTTGAGAGTTGGCAAAAGTAAATTGGCAATCAGTACCAAACCCGATATTTCAGCCTGGCAGCAAGATGAGCGAAAAGCGATTACACACGACCATTTATTGCGCATGTCGAGTGGTCTGCACTGGGAAGAAGATTATTCCGACCTTTCTGATGCCACACGCCTGCTGTACAAGCGCGATGATATGTTTGGCTATGCCATTACAGCACCTTATGGCCGCGCCCCCGGAGAAGAATGGTACTATTCATCCGGCACTTCCAATATTTTGTCTGGTCTGATCCGACAAAGTTTTGATGATCAGGAAACCTACCTGCAATTTCCGAAAAAAGAACTTTTTGATAAAATAGGTATGCGTTCTGCCATTTTTGAACCAGATGCTGATGGTACTTTTGTGGGGTCTTCCTATGTTTGGGCTACACCAAGAGACTGGGCACGGTTTGGGCTGCTTTATCTCAACGATGGGATCTGGGATAATGAGCGTATTCTACCTTCTGGTTGGGTTGGGTACTCGGTTTCTCCGGCTCCGGCTTCAAAAGGCCTTTATGGCGCACAAATCTGGCTCAACAAATCTAGCGATTTGCCCGCTGCTCCAACAAATATGTTTTATTTCAGAGGTTATCAAGGACAACGGGTATTTGTATTGCCATCTCACAATATGGTGGTCGTAAGATTAGGTATCTCAGAAGATAACTATGATTTTAATGCCTTATTGAAAGATGTTTTGGCGCTGGTAACGCCTGCCAATTAATTGGCAAACCGTACTCGCAGTGCTACATAAAAACTCCTCGGGCTGGCTGGTATAATTCCTGGCCCGGGGTAGCCGGTAGCACGGCGGGTAAAATAAGAGGTATCAGCTAAGTTATTGATACCGGTTTGTAGTCGAAACCACTTCCATTCATAACTGGCCGAAAGGTCCATTACCTGATAAGAGGGAATCAAGCCACGGGTTGCATTCGCAACCTGCAAGGCATTGGTAGCATCGCTGAAGTGCTCCCGAACATAAGTGTACAGGAAATTTAGACGAAAGTCGTACACCTTTGCAGTAAGGCCAGTTTTGACGGTAAGCGGTGGAATAAGTTCGACATCATTTCCAATAAATTCAGAACGACCACTCAGGTATTCACCATGCAGTAGACTCAAATTCAGATAAGCTGTCAAGCCAAGATTATTTGAAAAACGATTGATAAACCGCAAAATATTGGCCTCTGCATAAGCTTCTATACCCAAAATACGCGCATCACCGATATTGGTGCGATAAGCGACTGCGCGTTCGACCACTTGTGGGTCGGGTACAATAATTTCAGATATACCAATGCGATCGTTATAACGCAGATAAAACGCACTCAAATCAATTCGAATGCGACGCTTACTCAAAAACCCGCGAATCCCTAAATCCAGATTGAAGCCATTTTCATCCGTCAACAAGGAATCGACCTCCAGATTAGGATTCACAACGGCCAAATCACTAAAATTGATAGAGCGATAATTCTGAGAGAAATTGAAATACGCTTCTACTTCTGGACGAACTTTGTAGCCCAGCCCAAGCCCCAACAACACAAAAGAACGCTCATTGATACGCGCATCTTCAATTTTTTCTTCAAAAATGACCTGCCCACCAGAAAAGACTCGTCGCTTAAAAAAGCCATCCGATGCCGTACGGATGTATTCAAAACGAGCACCTGGTGTAATCGTCAAACGACTACCAATATTGAAAAGATTTTCTGCAAAAACCGACACATTTCGAGAAGGAAATTCATAGTCTGATTTTTCCAGATCATTCGGATTCAAAAATGCAAAATCAGGCCCTGCACCATCATTGGCGTCGCCTTGTTGATTGCGGGTAAGGCCTTCATAATATCGCGCCCCCACTAAAAAAGTGGCCATATTGGATGCCAAGTTATAGCGATGAATCAGACGAGCCTCGGAGCCAAAATTATCGTATTGGCCAACCAACAAATCACGTTCCCGCTCGGGGTCAGGACGATTAATGGGCCCCAGTTCGCCTAGTGCCGACCGGTCAGCCATAAGCAAAAAGTTGCGCACATTCAGTCGCGTTCGATCCGAAAACCGATAGTTCAAATCCAGTGCGGCCAAATTCCAATTAACTTTAAACCAGTTTCTTGCTCGCTTTGATTGTAAGGGGTCTTGTTGAAATTCAAAGTCTACCAATCCACCTGGCTGCTGGGCCAGATAATTCATGTGCGTAAATTCAAGGCCAATATTGAATCGGTCACTAAAGTCATACCCAATACGGCCGTAGGCCGTAGTCTGATCAAATTGTGAATTGGGGCGCCAACCATCGCCTTGTTTGTACTGATAAAACCCAAGGACATTCAAGCCACCCTTACGAAAACCAACACTATTGAAGGTTGAAAAAAGCCCAAATGAACCGACAGAATTTTCTGATTCTATTTCTACGCCGTCTTCATCAGGTGCCTGCTTCAAAACAAAATTGAGTAAGCCACCAAATTGGGTGCCATATTGCAAGGAAGCAGCTCCACGCACGATCTCGATACGTTCCAATGCTTGTGTAGGTGGCGTGTAGTAAGATTCCGGATACCCCAAAGCATCAGCACTAATGTCATAGCCATTTTGGCGCGTATTGAAGTTGGACGTTCGGTTGGGGTCCAATCCGCGTGCACCAATCGCTAATTGGAGTCCGGCACCATCATTTTCCCAAATATTTAAGCCGGCTACGCCGCGGTATACTTCTCTGGCGTTATTCGTTGTTTTATTGCCGAGTACTTGTTCGAGGTCGATGACCTCACTTTTTTTGGCCGCATAAATGGCCGTGCCTTCCACATTTCGAAGCTGTACAAGACTATAAGTTTCCTTCTCAGACTCGACCATGACAGTAGATAAATCAAGAGATAAGGCCACCAGTCGAATATCAAATTGATTGAGTCCTTTTTTTAACTGAAATGCTTCCGAATGGGTGGTATATCCTTGTGCAAAAAAAGTCAGGTTGTAGGTTTGGACTTCCAAATCGTCTAGCTCGACCTTTCCTTCTTGATCGGTTTCCAATATCTGCTTGGTTTCTTCCAGGTAGACTTCTACGCCGGAAAGCTGCTGGCCACTTTCATCCTGTACACGGACTTGCAGGCTGGCTTGCGCCAAAAGCGAAGCATTTAGCAACAGCGAAACCAACAATAATAGATAAGCTAACCGATTCATTTTCTCT
>JALEHC010000521.1 GCA_022763215.1 Saprospiraceae bacterium | reverse complement strand
TAGATGACCGTTTCCTGGCCTTCTTTGGCTTCTACTTCAACCGTGCTGTCGGCATATTTTTCACGCTTGGTATTATATGGCTGTAGTTCTAGTTGCTTGCCATCTTGCTCAATTTGATAAAGCATACCCGTTGTTACCTGAAAAGCTGTTTTCTTGGTTTCAACGGTCACATAAGCTTCTGTGTCTTCGATTTCTTCGTTGATAGGAACCCAGAATTTTTCGTCGTAGTTGGTGTCTTTATTGATAATGTCACCATCTACGTAAGGTTTGATGCTCAACTTTGCGTCGTAGTTGAGTAATTTGATAGCATATCGGATGGCTGCGGTTTCATCAGCTACAATGCTGCAAAAACGCTTAGCATTGACCTCAATTTCTGTTCCGTTTACCAATTTTGCGTTGAAGCTTCGTTCTAGATAGCCTTCTTTCATGTTCAATACACGGCGGAAATTGCTGACTTCACACTTGGCAAGATCGAGCTGCTCGCCATCTATCTGAATGTCAATGCCAATCCAATTAGGCGCATTCAATACTTTTGCAAAATATTCTGGGTAGCCGTTTTTCCACCAGCCTACTTTGGTTTTGTCAGGGTAGTAAACGCCTGCCAGGTAAGAGCCCTGGAAAGTTGGGCCACTGTAAGCTTCTTCAAAGTTGGCGCGTTGACCCAAGCGGCCATTACCAATACTGAAAATACTTTCAGATATTTCGTTGTATTCGGGCTTAAGGCCTTCTTCTATAATACACCACTCATCGTGTTTGAGGTATTCTTTCATGTTAGGTTGGTTTTAGATTGGAAAGATATTTATTGTTGAATGCCATTCAGGATGTCTTGCCATCCCAGGTTTTTAAATCCAGATATTACCATATGGGCTTTCGCCAAATGTTCTGGCTTTCCAACGCCAACGGCGTAAAAGCCCCCATTTAAAGCTGCTTCCACACCTTTGGCAGCATCTTCAAATACAATGCAGTTTTCCGGAGCTACGCCCATGGCATCTGCGCCCATTTGGAAGACCTGCGGATCGGGTTTGCCTTTTGTGGTTTTGGTGCCATCAATGATGGCTTGAAATTCATTTTCCAAGCCAATTTGCTTCATGACGGTTCCGGCATTTTTACTGGCAGAACCCAACGCATATTTGATGTCATTTGCCTTGAGCTGATCCAGAAATTCGCGTACGCCTTCGAGCATTTCATCCGCACCCATTTTCAGAATGTATTCGCGGTACCAGTCATTTTTGCGGGTTGCCCATTCTTGTTTTTTGTCTTCCGACATTTCAATGCCGCCCCACTGGAGAATTAGGTTGAGCGAATCAATACGACTAACGCCTTTTAGCTTTTCATTGTCTTCTTCCGAAAAATCAAAGCCCAATTCATTGGCTAGTCTGCGCCAGGCGATAAAGTGATATTTGGCGGTGTCTACAATTACGCCGTCCAAATCAAAAATACATGCCTCAATCATAAGTTTCCTACGTTTGGTGGTAGCCTGCTGCCAATATATTATTGACGGCAATAACGAAGAGCGAAAAGTGGCCATTCGTTAAGGCTTAATTATTTAGCTTTCGCTAAAATAGTACATTTGGTAGGCACTCAAAAAGTTTTTTAATGATAGTGTAGTGGTTACACTATTTTAATGTAACTTTAGTGTGTTCATGAAGAAATAGGAGGGGTTTCTACCTTCTTTTTTATGATCACAAGTAGTAGTGAATTAAACCAACCTGGGTTTGCTTAGTCCTAAGCATAACAAATTTGGTATCCGTACCTGGAACCGTAAAACCTAAAATTATGGATAGAAGATCTACGCTTGCCACACTTGTAGGCAAAAAAAGGCAACAAAAATCGACTGCTGCCGCGAGCATGACTACTTCTGTCAATTCACTGGAGCCTTATGCTGGGCCCTGGGGATTTGATCAGGCGGCTCACTTGCTTCGAAGGGCTACTTTTGGAGCTACTTATGCTCAAATAAAAGAAGCAGCCCAGAATGGACTAGCTCTTACCCTCAATACTTTGATGGAGCCACAAGATGCACCGTCCCCTCCTTTGAATTACAATTTTAATGATGATCCGAATGTGCCGATTGGACAAACCTGGATTGAGGCTCCTTATTCTTTAGAGGCGAACTTCTTTTCTTATCGTTTCAGAAGTTTGTATAGTTGGACGATGGATCAGTTGCTGACTGAAGGCATCTCGATTCGAGAACAAATGACATTATTTTGGCACAATCATTTTGCGGTTGCTAATGTCAACGATCCCAAGTTTGTGTACAAACATATCAGCACTTTGCGAGAATATGCACTCGGTAATTTCAGAGAATTAGTCAAAGCCATTACCATCGATCCGGCCATGCTTCGCTTCCTGAATGGTCGTCAAAATTCGGCTGTCGCGCCAAATGAAAATTATGCGCGTGAATTGCTCGAATTGTTTACAATTGGTAAAGGCCCACAAGTGGGCCCAGGCGATTATACAAATTATACCGAGGACGATATCCTGGAAATTGCACGGGTGCTTACGGGCTGGCGTGATCGGGGGTATTTGACATTGGATGCAGAACAAGCCGTTGAGTCTGCTTTTATCAATTTCAGACATGATAGCGGAACGAAGCAATTGTCGCACCGCTTTGATAATGTGGTTATCGAAAATGCTGGTGAAGAAGAATACAGCAATTTGATTGATATCATTTTCCAGAAAGAAGAAGTTGCGCGTTATATTTCGCGAAAGCTGTACCGCTGGTTTGTATATTATGAGATTTCAGACGAAATCGAGACGAATATTATTCAGCCAATGGCGCAAGTGCTGATCGATAATGATTATGAAATCCAACCTGCACTTGAGGCTTTACTTGGAAGTGAGCATTTTTATCATATTCTGAATTTGGGGCCAAAAATTAAGAACCCACTTGATTTTATGATGTCGGTGCTTCGTCAATTTGAAGTGCAGTTTCCAACTGAATTGCTTCCGGCTTATAACTCTAAATTCCAGCTGTATGCAATCACAAGTGCCCTGCAAATGCAGTACTTTAATCCGCCGAGTGTGGCTGGATGGAAAGCTTATTATCAAGAGCCTCTTTATTATCGTACCTGGATTAACTCGACTACCCTTCAATTCCGATTCGATCTTACCGATGTGTTATCTACTGTTGGATTTTTGTTTAATGGGCAACGGATTCAGATTGATGTGTTACAGTTTATTACGACCATCGATAATCCTTATGATCCGAATGATGTGATCGAAGAATTTGCTCGTATTTTATTTCCTCAACCGATTACAGATAGTCAAAAAACGGCACTTAAGGAAATCTTGATTCCGGGCTTGCCTGATTTTGAATGGACAGTAGAATATGGCGAGTACGCAGCTGATCCTGATAATTCGGTATTAGCGCTGGCTATCGAAGCCAAGTTGCGCAACCTCATCCGGACTATGCTGACCATGCCGGAGTTTTATTTGTCATAAACCATTTTGATCAAATGCCTGCTGCGCTTCGAGCAGCGTCATAGGCTAAAAATATATGTCATGAAAAGAAGAACTTTTCTTCAAACAACAGGAGCGGTTACTCTTCCGGTTTTGGTAAACGGAATGAATATATCGACCCTGGCTAAATCTTCGCTTTTTTCAGCGGTCAATAATGAATCAGACCGGGTATTGGTACTGGTGCAATTAAATGGTGGTAACGATGGCCTGAATACCCTTTTGCCGGTTGACCAATATGATAAATTGGCGAGTGTTCGGGAAAATATTCTGATTCCTGAAAATCAATTGATTTCTTTGACGGACACTCTTTCGCTTCATCCGAATATGCAAGGCGTGCAAAGCTTGTATGATGATGCTAAGTTGGCAATTATACAGAGTGTTGGTTATCCAAACCAGAATCGCTCGCATTTCCGCTCGACGGATATCTGGACTTCTGGTTCTCCGGCTGAAGAGTTTTGGACGACGGGCTGGCTGGGCCGCTATCTGGAAGATTTACACCCGAC